>NZ_JAAHHU010000146.1:0-13241 GCF_010672095.1 Moorena sp. SIO3I6
AAACACGCAGTTTCTCGGTTAGTAGGTGCCCCACCAGGATATGTAGGGTATGAAGAAGGAGGACAACTGTCAGAGTCCGTGCGTAGGCGTCCTTACTCAGTAGTATTGCTCGATGAGGTGGAAAAGGCACACCGGGATGTATTTAACATTTTGTTACAGGTACTTGACGACGGACGAATTACCGACTCCCAAGGCAGAACCGTCGATTTCCGGAATACCATTATTGTCATGACCAGCAATATTGGTAGTGAGCATATTTTGGGAGTAGCTGGGGATGATTCCAAGTATGAGGAAATGCGCAAACGAGTGACAGAGTCCTTGCGATCGCATTTTCGCCCAGAATTTGTGAACCGGGTCGATGATGTGATCATATTCCATACTCTAACCAAGGATGAATTGCGGAAAATTGTCGGGATTCAACTCAAACGGATTGAGCGGCTGTTGGCAGAGCAAAAGATTACCCTGGCAATGTCCGAGCAAGCTCAAGATTATCTGACCGACGCTGGATATGATCCCGTCTATGGTGCTCGTCCCTTGAAGCGGGCAATTCAGCGGGAGTTAGAAAATCCCATTGCTACTAAGATTTTAGAAAATATGTTTATCGAAGGGGATACCATTTTCATTGATTGTGGAGATCAGGGGCTTACATTTAGTAATAAAGTACCCAGTAAACCAGTAACAGCTAGTGAATCAGTTGTTCCAGCGGTTAGTTAAGAGCAGGGAGCAGGGAGCAGGGAGCAGGGAGCAGCGGAATAGGGAACAGGGAATAGGGAACAGGGGGAAGAGTTTGGAGCTGCATCTGCACTTTCAAAGCTCCGTGGAAACTAGGGATCCCCCCTAACCCCCCTTATTAAGGGGGGGACACAACCGTTGCTGATCTGACTCCCCACACTTCCCACACTTCCCACACTTCCCACACTTCCCACACTCCCCCATCTCCCCATCTCCCCATCTCCCCATCTCCCCATCTCCCCATCTCCCCATCTCCCCACACCTTTAAAACTGGAAGTAAAGAAATTCCGAAACTCGGTTAAGAGATAGTAGGCAAAATGTAGCGATTAAGCCAATACCTGTTGCCCAGTACCAGCTAGGCTTGAAGTGTTCCATGATTTGCTGGGTATTAGGCAAAAAGGTAACCCCTAGGATTAGTCCGAATAGTACCATAAAGGTCTTTTCTAAACCTATAGGTGGCAGAAGAACGTTCATCTCTTGCCACTCCTGAAATTGGATGCCTAAGGGGGTTAACCAACCCAAGGTATTTTGATAAGTAGTAGGCAAGATAACGCCCTTGAGTCCTACCATTGCCTGTAATATTCCTAAACCATCACTAATACTAGTTGCCCGAAACAATACCCACGTACTCACCACTGCTAAAAATGTCAGGATCCAGGCTATAATTTTCGGCATCGATAGCTTCATTTGCCGCCAGCTATGATTAATTACCAAAAATAAGCCATGGAGTCCCCCCCAAATCACAAATGTCCAGCCAGCACCATGCCACAATCCTCCGAGAAGCATTGTGGCTAATAAGTTACCATATTGACGTAGACGACCGCGACGATTACCACCAAGAGGAATATACAGGTAATCCCGGAGGAAATTGGATAAGGTAATGTGCCAACGTCGCCAAAAGTCACTGATAGATCTCGCTTTGTAGGGTGAATTAAAGTTAATCGGTAGGCGGATATTTGTGATTAATCCTAAGCCAATTGCCATGTCAGAGTAGCCGGAAAAATCGAAATACAGTTGAAAGGTATAACTCAATGCCCCAACCCAGGCTTCTACAAAGCTGAGTTGGTCAGTATTGTTAAAAATAGTGGCTACCCAGGGAGATAGATTATCTGCGATCGCAACTTTTTTACCTAAACCTAGGATAAAGAGGCTCAGCCCCATTCCCATGTTTTTCCAGGAAAACAGGCTATTGCGTAACTTCTCAAACTGGGGCAATAGTTCATCGTAACGGAGAATTGGACCGGCTATCAGTTGGGGAAAGAAAGACACAAACAGGCTATAGGTCATAAAATTATACCTACACTTTTTCGTTTCCCCACGATAAGCATCAACAATATAGGCAATTTGGGTAAAGCTATAAAAAGAAATTGCTAAGGGGAGTAAGATTGGTGGAATAGTGATACTTGTGCCTAAAATATAGTTTAATGAATCTACGAAAAAATTAGCATATTTGAAATAGCCCAAAATCGCTAAATTAAAGCAAATACCTATCCAAAGCAGCAGTTTCGTTTGCTGTTTATAACTAATTACTGTAGATACTAGGCTTGAGATTTTATCGGGTTTATCAGGAGCCGCATTATCCTCTCCACTTCCTTCGTCTAACAGAATTACTAGCTTCTCTATCTGTTTACCAATGACATAGTTACCACTAATTGAAATTATTAACAGAGGCAGATAAGCAATTTTCCAATAACCATAAAAAAATAGGGATGCTAACGTCATCCATACCCAGGTGGCTTTAACCACACGGAAGCGACTTAAGCCAAAAAAAACCACCAGGGTAATGGGCAGAAAGCCGAAGATGAAAGCGTATGAGTTGAATAACACGGTAGATGACTCTTGGTAAGTAGGAAATGCTAGGAATATTGCTGTTTGTTAACAGTCAATAGTTAATAGTTAACACTAAATAGTCAAAACGAAACAGTCAACAGTAAACACTAAAGAGTCAACGGTCAACACTCAAAAAATTTTTGGATAAGGGAAAATAATTTTATAAACACCCTGCATGTCCCTTACCTAGTCCGGTGTCAATGGTTCTAGTCAATGACGTCCATACTCAAAGGTTTTTAGGTAAGGGAAAATAATTTGTAAACACCCTGCATGTCCCTTACCTTGTCTAGACCACGAGTTATATGGGTAAGTTCACCCATGCTGGCCAATGGGATCGCCCTTGAATTCCAGGAAAATACAGTTTTTGATCTTATCATAATTATGATTGAGTGGGTGAAGGAGGTTCTCTCCATCAATCTCAAATCACCAATCAGGATATCTCAGGATATCAAATTATGCTTCTATTAGTTGAGCCAATTTGGCAAAATTGTGGTGATTTACTAACAAAGCTAGATGAGCTAGTTCTATGGCTGTTGACTTTACTGTAGCGATTCCGACCTATAATGGGGCGAAGCGTTTACCATTACTGCTCGAACGACTGCGATCGCAAACTTTCCTCAACTCCATCAGTTGGGAAATTATTGTTGTTGACAACAATAGTAGCGATGATACTGCCCAGGTTATTCAAGACTATCAAAGCAATTGGGATTTATCTGTCCCCTTAAGATATTGTTTTGAACTCGAACAAGGATCAGCATTTGCCAGGTTGCGAGCTGTCCAGGAGGCTAAAGGTGAATTAATCGGTTTTTTAGATGATGACAATTTACCTGATCCCAACTGGATTGCTGCAGCCTATAGCTTTGGTCAAAAGTATCCTAAGGCAGGAGCCTACAGTGGTCAAATTCACGGTGATTTTGAAGTCGAACCCCCAGAAAATTTTGATCCCATCAAGCAATTTCTCGCAATTCGGGAACATGGACCAAACCCCCATCCCTTTCAACCCGAGCAAATCAGGCTACCCCCAGGGGCAAGCTTAGTCGTTCGTAGACAAGCTTGGCTCGATAGTGTGCCACCTCGTCCCAGTTTGACAGGCAAACTGCCCGGATTATTCGTGCAGGGGGATGATTATGAGCCATTGCTGTATATGTACAAAGCAGGTTGGGAAATTTGGTATAACCCAGCCATGCATAGCTATCATCAGATTCCCCAGTGGCGTCTTCAGAGAGATTACTTGCTCACTCTCGCTCGTGGCTGTGGTTTGGCCACATGTCAGCTCCGCCTGATTAATGCTACCTTTTGGCAAAAGCCTATAGTAATTACCAAAACCTTATTGGGAAATTTGCGCCGATTTATCCTACATTTCCTTAAGTATCGAGGACAATTTCAAACTAATCTCATTGCCGCCTTTCAACTGGAATTCTTCTGGGGCAGTTTGCTCAGTCCATTTTTTACTATTAGAAAGCTTTTACAAAATAAGGGAACAGGGAACAGGGAACAGGGAGCAGGGAGCAGGGAGCAGGGAGCAGGGAGCAGGGAGCAGGGAACAGGGAACAGTGGAAAATAATAATTGACGCAAACACTATCATAATAATAATTGACATTACAAATAATTATTATCATTAATGATATTTTGTTTACTATTAATGAAGTACACACAATGATTTTTTAATACTCCCTACTCCCTACTCCCGATTCCCGATTCCCGATTCCCGACTCCCGATTCCCTACTCCCTACTCCCTACTCCCTATTCCCTACTCCCTACTCCCTACTCCCTTTGCTAAAATGACTCAAATATCCTTAATTATTCCAGTTAGAAATAGGCAACACTATACTCAGAATATTCTGAGTCAAATTTTTCAGCAAATTCCTCAAGCAAATACCGATAATACCTCAGTTATCTCAGTCATCATAGTAGATGATGGTTCCACAGATGGCACCCCAGACATGATTAGACGTCAATTTCCCAATGTTTACTTAATTGAGGGAGATGGCAATCTTTGGTGGACAGGTGGAATTTGTCTCGGGATGAACTATGCCATAGATAAATTAGACTCCGATTACCTAGTGTGGCTAAATGATGATATTTCTCTGTCAGACAATTTCCTTAACAACCTGATTGATATTTGTCAATCTCCACTGTACAATAATACAATTGTTGGGGGTATTGTCCGGGATAAAACCTATTCCGATTGGATTGTGTTCAGTGGCATGCATAAAAAACAGCCAATTCGGAGTATGGATTATTTTGCGACAGCAGAAGCTAGGTCAGTCGATACCCTAAATGGTAATATAGCTATCATCCCCAGAGCAGTGGTCGATAAAATTGGATTTCCAGATGCTGATAGATTCCGGCATTACGGCGGTGACTTTGAGTTTGTTAGTCGTGCTCATAAATCAGGATTTAACGTGATTTTGTCAAGTAAACTCCAAGCCACTACTGATTATAATTTAAATGACTTGATTCGTTATATGCCCCCTTTACTACAATGGTATCTTCAACCGAATACAGCCAAAAGACTAGAGATTTTGAAAGGATTCACTAATTTAAAGTCAAATTATAATATCTGGCATATGGTCAATATAATTTATCAAAATTCAAAACATGTACCTTTCTGGAGGTATGCTATTTTATATGTTAGGCAAGTTATTAAACTGTTAGTCAGTGATTTTTTACTCAAGAGTCAAACTGAAACAACTCTCAAAACCTATTTGAAGCAGCAAAATGCTCCAGAAGAAACTATTAAGGGGCTAATGAACCATAGAACTAAATCAGTATAGCATTGTCAGCTATCAGCTATCAGCTATCAGCTATCAGCTATCAGCTATCATATTAAACTAAATACTTAAATTTTTTCCTACTCCCTACTCCCTATTCCCTACTCCCTGCTCCCTGCTCCCTACTCCCTACTCCCTTAATGTCAGAACCATGAAATTTAAATGAAGGCCAGCTTAATATCTATAATTATACCAGTTTATAATGACGAAAAAACTATCAAACAGACTATTCAATCTGTTTTAAATCAGACATTTACGGATTTTGAAATAATTGTTATTGATGATGGCTCCCAAGACTCGACAGGGGAAATAATTTATAGTATCAAAGATGTTCGATTAAAAATTTTTTCCTATCCCAATGCTGGTGTCAACTCAGCCCGTAATCGTGGATTATCCCATGCTTCAGGGGACTATATTGCTTTCCTAGATGCCGATGATCTCTGGCATCCAGATAAATTAGAGTTCCAGTTAAACGCCTTACAAGCAAACCCCCAAGCCGCCGTTGCCTATAGTTGGACAGATTATATCGATGAATCAGGTCAGTTTGTGCGGCGGGGTAACCATATCACTCTCAATGGTAATGTTTATCCTCAGCTCTTGCTAACTGATTTTTTGGAAAATGGTTCTAACGTCCTGATTCGTAAGAAAGCATTTGACACAGTTGGTCAATTTGATGAATCCCTAACCCAGGCAGAAGATTGGGATATGTGGCTGCGGCTCGCAGCTCGTTATCCCTTTGTAGCTGTACCATACCCACACATTTTATATCGAGTCTCAGCTAATTCAGCCTCTTCTGATACTTCCAAGATGGAAGCAGGTTGCTTACAAGTAATTGAACGAGCCTTTGCTGCTGCTCCTGATTCTCTACAATATCTGAAAAAGCACAGCCTCGCTAACCTGTATAAGTACCTAATTTTCAAGGCTTTTGAATCATTTCCAGAACGACACATAACCCTAGCCGCACTCCGATTTCTTTGCCATGCCCTCAGACATGATCCAACCTTATTACTGGCAAAGGTTACCTTAAAAGTATTGCTGAAAATTATCCTATTACTTATATTACCTGCTCCTCAGTCTACCGCATTACTGAATCGATTTCCAGGATTATTTAATACTAGCACTATTCTTGGATATCTGCGAACAGAACCTTAGACGGGTGTATCGTAAGCAATCAGCAATCAGCAATCAGCAATCAGCAATCAGCAATCAGCAATCAGCATTCAGCATTCAGCATTCAGCATTCAGCCGAAGGCCAAGGTCTTTGGCTGAATGCTGATAGCTAACTTTAAACCTACTAACCTTAAACCTGCTAACCTTAAACCTAATAACCTTAAACCTAATAACTTTAAACCTGCTAACCTTCAACACTAATAACTTTAAACCTGCTAACCTTAAACCCACTAACCTTAAACCCACTAACCTTAAACCTGCTAACCTTCAACCAAAAAACCTTCAACCAAAAAACCTTCAACCAAAAAACCTTAAACCTGCTAACCCAAAAAAATAGCCGCAGAAATACTTTCCACGGCTAGGAATTTTCGCTTATGCACTCAATTTTATTACCAATCTGTTCGCTACGCGAACAGACCGGAGCCTTTGTCCGGGGGGGAAACCCCCCCAGAAATTTAAGGTATTAACGCCAAATCCAGTATCTCCTCATCATCGTAATAAATTGCCCTGGAATTCCAGTGGGCTGAAGAGGACTCCACTCCGAAAGCTGTGCATAGCCCATGGCATTAAGGATATGCATGGTATGGCTTATTTGCTGGCGAGTTCCCTTCAGAATATACGGAACAAGGAATTCTTTTTCGGAAAACTCCTCAGGAGTAATCTTCGGAGTGATATCCTCTGGATTGTTGTCTGAATTTGGCAGAAAATTGTGATGCATAGTCGAAACAATGTTTTTAACTTAATAAATATAATCATAATGATTACTAAGATAGTTGTCAAGGGTTTTTAGAATTTTTTTTGAGGGATAATTTAAAGGAAACGAGGAAATCGGGAATCGGAAATCGGGAATCGGGAATCGGGAATCGGGAATCGGGAATCGGGAATCGGGAAAATATCGGAAGCGTTCGCGTAGCGTGACCTGCAGGTCAATCGCGTAGGGTGACATGCAGGTCAATCGCGTTTTTGTTTAATTAAAATTACCGATAAAATCGGTTAGCTAAAATTGTAATAACAAGTTAGCGTTAGCGTAGCGTGACATGCAGGTCAATCGCGTAGCGGCTCTTTGCTGAGCATCGCGTTTTTTTTCGGAGTAATATTACCGAAAGCTTCGACAACAGTAAATTTGTAAAATCTGAAGTTCCCTACTCCCTACTCCCTACTCCCTACTCCCTACTCCCTACTCCCTACTCCCGATTCCCTACTCCCTACTCCCTACTCCCTACTCCCTACTCCCTGTTCCCTTTGCCATTAATCTACACCGTTCAATCATATCAACATAGGCGGTTGATAACTGCTGCCAACTAAACCTTTCATAGACCTTGCGATGACAATTTTTACGCTTACTATCGTTATACCCTTCACTCAATACTTGAGTAATTAAATTAGCTAAACTTCCAGTTAATTCAAAATTAGCGAAATATCCTTCATTGCCTAAAACAAAGTGAGTAATGTCATAATCATGAGCTAAACAAGGTAAACCATGGGACATCGCCTCGACAATTACTCGTGGTAATCCTTCATGGAGAGAAGCTAAGACGAAAATATCAGCAACTTTATAGTAATTCGTTACCTGCTCACGAGCAACAGTTCGCACTTGAAACTGATCAACCCCTAATAGATATTCCCCAAGCTGAATAATTTCCGGTGATTCAAAATCCTGTTGACCTAATAATAATAGGAATGGTCTAGGTTTTGGCAAACTCGCTACTTCATGAATGATGTAGTCCATGCGTTTATGATACTTGTTAATCGCTGCCACAGAAAGAATTAACGGTTGCTGTTTCGGTAGTCCTAATTTCTCTCGTAAAGCCTCTCGTTCTAATGGTGACAGTATCTGTAATTTGGAAGGGATGAAGAATCCAGAGGGAAGTAGACTTTGTTTCTCAACAGGCTCTCCATAGGTTAACGCCTGTTTATAGTGAATTGGTGTTAACTGCTGTACATGATCCCAACGGTAAAAAGGAGGAGAGAAGGCTCCTCCATTACGGAAAAGCAGCTTATAACTCTGTTTTGTCAAACGCCGCCAGTGCCACAGTAGATAGCCTAAGCCATCATCACTGAAGTAAATTACCTCTGGACGTTCACGATATATATGTGATAATAAACTTACGATAAATGATGCTTGTTCAATAAAGTAGCCTTCTTGTCTGACAAAATAGTCACCTTTTTTTAAAAAGTTACTTAATTGCTTAACCAATCTTCCCAGTTGACCGGCCATCCAACTATACCGTGGTAGATTCCATAATGTAATCATTTTTTCTTGAGACTTACCTCCTCCTTTAAACAGGGTGATATCAAGAGAAGATTCCTGAGATAAAGCGGCGAAGCACTCTTGGGCAAACGATTCATAGCCCCGCTGGATATGACCCAGACCAGAACAGATTATAAAAACTTTAGTCATGGTATATAGCAGTTATCAATATGGGTGAGGTACTTTCGTCTTGGGTTTTAGGGAGCAGGGAGCAGGGAGTAGGGAGTAGGGAGTAGGTAGGGTGGAGTGGTAAAAATTATGTGTATCTCATGAATGAGTCTGAGAATTGCTATAGCGGATTTATTTATCTTGGGTATATAGTTAAATTGTATAGCGCTGCGCTCAGGGAATAGGGAATTGATCACTTTGGTTTTTTTGTTAAAATAGCTTTTTTTATAGTAATGACGTAAACAGGATTTTTTGGCAATTCCGAAGTTCCCGACTCCCGACTCCCGACTCCCGACTCCCTACTCTCTACTCCCGACTCCCGACTCCCGACTCCCGACTCCCGACTCCCGACTCCCTTTTGTTAACATCTAAAATTAACCTATAATAATTATGATACTTAACGGGATTTTAGTTAGATCAATCATTGTTGGTGCTTGGTCTTTTGTCAAGAGCAAACTACCACCAGAAGGAAGACGAAAACTAGGAACATTCCTAGGACGAATGGCTCAAAAGCCTCTAATCACTAGTCTAGTGCGTTGGTATGATCAACGGTCAGTGGATGCCTATCTGATTTCATTTCCTAAATCTGGACGAACCTGGCTCAGATTGATGATTGGACGGGTATTAGAAAAGCATTTAGGTCTAACTGACCCCAAAATTATGGAGAGAATATTGGAGTTGGAAACCTTAGCACCATTGCACCCTGATGTCCCAAAAATTCGAGTTATTCATGATGATGAACCAGAATGGAAAAAGCCTGATGAACTTGTTCAAAGTAAGGCCAACTATAAAAATGCTAAGGTAATTCTATTAGTCCGAGACCCTAGGGATGTAGTAGTATCTATCTACTTTGAACATACTAAACGGGTGGGACACTATGCTCACATCATGCAGCAAGTAGACTCTCTGAAGCAGTATGCTGAACGAATTAAACCCTATGAGGGGGATTTGCCTAGCTTCATTCATGAGTCAGTGGGGAGCTTTGATACCTTGATTCGGTATTACAATATATGGGAAGCTAATCGCCATCTACCGAAAGATTTTTTGCTGGTGCGTTATGAAGATATCCAAACAAATACCAAAAAAGAATTGAAGCGGGTTTTAGAATTTTTAGGGGTTAAATCAGTTCGGAATGAAGTAATTGAGGAAGCTGTTAACTTTGCCTCCTTTAAGAATATGCGCCAGATGGAACAAAACCGGACATTTAAATCCGATCGCTTGACTCCAACTGACCAGCAAGATCAAGAGTCTTACAAAACTCGTAAAGGAAAAGTGGGAGGATTTACTGAATATTTAAATCAAGAGGATATTGATTATCTGAATCACCAAATGGAGGAACATTTATCGGATTTTTCCCACTACAAACCCTGAAGCTGTTGTGGGCTATGATACTAAGTAGCGGTCAAAGGTACAACTTTCTATTGCCCCAATCTCCCAATCTCCCCATCTCCCCATCTCCCCATCCCACCAATCTACTATCTTTGAATGCAACTCGGTATCAGGTGTGGGGTGTTTAGCGATCGCGTAGCGTGACAAGCAAGTCAATCGCACTCAAGGCAAGTGGGCTTATTCAACAGGCTAGACTAAACTAGTGTATATATCTAGCTAGTCGGCTATTAAAAATGATTCTTAACCAAAACTTCCAGGTCATTGATAATGCTGCCCAAATTGATGAGCACTTTTGTTTAAAATTAGAACCGGAAGCTAAGGCAAAAGTCTACCGAGTCTTGATCAACGATACAGGACAAATCCTACTCGATCCAATTCCAGAAGAAGAACAGTGGTTATGGCAAAATCCCGAAACCCTGGCGCAGGTGAAACGAGGTATCCACCAAGCAGCAGAAGGGAAAGGAAAATATTTAGGTGATTTTGCTCAATATGCTAGCATGGAGATTGATGACTAGTGGATTTTCGGTTGGAATTTCAATCTGAAGCTGAACAAGCAGCTGACTGTTTTGGCTATTACCTCTCATCCCTAGCCAGGAAATTTTTCATTGTTGTCCCTATCCCAACCATGTTCTGTAGATTTGGGGGGTTAGGGGGGCGAAACCAAATAAACTTCACTAGTCCTACCCAAGATACGGAAATCCGAATCCCTATCGGTGGACAACCCCATCTGTCGTATCAAAAGTTATCCCTCAGAATCGTTAAAGGGACATTCATATAAATATACCTATACCAATGACTGTACTGGAACAAGGCACAATCACGATTCATACTGAGAATATCTTCCCGATTATCAAGAAGTCTCTCTACACCGATCACGAAATCTTCTTGCGGGAGCTGATCTCCAACTCAGTGGATGCCATCCAGAAGTTGAAGATGGTCTCTTATGCTGGGGAGATTGACGGGGATGTGGGAGACCCGGAAATTAAAATTACCATTGATAAGGATAAGAAAACTCTCTCCATCTCAGATAACGGCATTGGGATGACTGCCGATGAGGTGAAAAAGTATATTAATCAAGTTGCTTTTTCTAGCGCTGAAGAATTTATCCAGCAGTACCAAAAGGAAGCTGACCAACAGATTATCGGTCACTTCGGATTGGGTTTCTATTCTGCTTTCATGGTGGCTCAGAAGGTGGAAATTGATACCCTGTCTTATCAATCAGGAGCTTCCGCAGTTCATTGGGCCTGTGATGGTTCTCCAGCCTTTGAACTATCGGATTCTGAGCGGACGGAACGGGGTACTACCGTTACCCTGACCATGCAAGAGGAGGAACAGGAGTACTTAGAACCCTCACGGATTCGTCAGCTAGTCAAATCCTACTGTGATTTCATGGCAGTGCCCATCAAGCTGGAAGATGAGGTGATCAACAAGCATGAGGCACTGTGGAAGAAATCTTCAAGAGACCTGACCAAAGAAGACTATCTAGAATTCTATCGCTATCTTTACCCGTTCCAAGATGAACCCTTGCTGTGGGTACATCTAAACACAGATTATCCTTTCTTGCTTGATGGCATTCTCTATTTCCCTAAGCTAAAGCCAGACGTGGATGTGACTAAGGGGCAAATCAAGCTTTTCTGTAATCAAGTGTTTGTGAGTGACAACTGTGAGGAAGTTATTCCTAACTTCCTGATGCCACTGCGAGGGGTGATTGATAGTCCTGATATTCCCCTGAATGTTTCCCGTTCTGCTCTGACCAAGGACAGGACAGTGGCTCGGATTGGTGACTTTATTGCTAAGAAAGTTGGCGATCGCTTAAAGCAACAGTATCAAGATGAGCGGGATCAGTACATCCGTTCCTGGCAAGATGTGGGTACATTCGTTAAGTTTGGCTGCAT
Organism: Moorena sp. SIO3I6; assembly: GCF_010672095.1. Lineage (NCBI taxonomy): Bacteria > Bacillati > Cyanobacteriota > Cyanophyceae > Coleofasciculales > Coleofasciculaceae > Moorena > Moorena sp. SIO3I6. The sequence continues at coordinate 12,212 of NZ_JAAHHU010000146.1, forward strand.
CAATAGCGATAAGTTTAAGAAACAAGTAGAAGATATTGTGATCTTCCGCACCACCTATCAACCGGTGGAAAGTTCCGAAGCTCCAACCACTGACAGCCCTAAGGTAGAGGTGCAATCCCAAGATGGGGATGCTTGGGAGGATGTCACTCCAGATGCTGGCACAGAAAAGGACAAGTCTTCCTCTTCTCAACCCTACACTACCATCAAAGAGTATCTAGAGCGCAATAAAGAAAATCACGAAAATCGGGTATTCTATTGCACTGATGAGGCTAGCCAAGCCACTTATGTAGAACTGCACAAAAATCAAGGGTTAGAAGTCCTATTTATGGACTCCTTTATCGACACCCACTACATTAGCTTCTTGGAACGGGAATATACAGAGGCTAAGTTCTCTCGGGTCGATTCGGACCTGGATGATACCCTTGTTGATAAGGAGCAGGAAAAAGAGATTGTTGACCCGAAGACCAACAAAACCCGTTCTGACCTGATTAAGGAACTGTTCGAGCAAGCGATTAATAAGCCTAAGGTCAATGTCCGGACTCAAGCCCTCAAGTCTGATGACCCCCAAGGCACCCCACCGGCAATGGTATTGTTACCGGAAGCAATGCGCCGTCTACAGGAAATGACTGCCATGATGCAACAGGAGTCGGTACAGTTCCCAGAAGAACATATTTTGGTGGTCAATACCACCCACCCACTGATTCAGAATCTAGTCAACCTCAGTCAAAGCAGTATTATTCAGAGTGGCGGTCAGTCTCCCTCAGCGGAATTGGCTAGCATGATTTGTCAGCATGTCTATGACCTGGCACTGATGGCCCAGAAAGGCTTTGATGCCGAAGGCATGAAGGCGTTTGTGGAACGGTCGAATAAGGTTATGACGCGCTTGACGCAACAGTAATCGGGAGTAGGGAGTAGGGAGTAGGGAGTAGGGAGTAGGGAGTAGGGAGTAGGGAGTAGGGAGTAGGGAGTAGGGAGTAGGGAGTAGGGAGTAGGGAGTAGGGAGTAGGGAGTAGGGAGTAGGGAGTAGGGA
>NZ_JAAHHU010001460.1:0-1256 GCF_010672095.1 Moorena sp. SIO3I6
TCTGAGTTTGAAGCGCGATCGCTAACTGATTTTTCATCAGTTTTAACTGATTAAGCTGATTTTGTTGACCTTCCAATCGCTTCAAAGACTGCTGGAGCTCAGTCTGGACTAAATCCGATTCTAATTCAACTAAATTCTGCCCAATTTTTACGGATTCTCCCTCCTTAACATAAAGTTTATCTACAGTTCCCATCACAGGAGAATCTAAACGAATGGTTTTATCTTGAGGTTCTAGTCGTCCCCTAGCACTCCCAGTTTCATCGATTTTAAATAACATTGCCCAAGGAACAAGGACACTGATAAATATTATCAATAAATACAATAATCCTCTAGTCCAAGCTTGGGGAAGACTATCGAGAAGTTCTTTGGTAGCAAAAGACCAATCCTCCCTGGAGTCATCTTTATTCACAACCTCTAGCTTAGGAGACGTTAAATTTTGCTCAATCTGTTTAGCATCTTGGAGTTGAGGAGGCATTAAATCCTGTTCAATCTGTTTAGCATCCTGGAGTTTAGTCCCAGTTCGTCCATTTGATGAATTAGTCATTTATTCTTTATTATTTGTCATTTTTTATATAGCAAACGGAATAGGGAGTAGGGAGTAGGGAGTAGGGAGTAGGGAGTAGGGAGGGGTGCATCTCATATTTGTAAATCTATAACTAAAAGAAGTGTGGGGAGGGTGGGGAGAGGGGGAGATAGGGAGATAGGGAGATGGGGAGATAGGGAGATAGGGAGATAGGGAGATGGGGGAGATTTTTATTAAAGGTAATTGTCATAAAATGATATTAGCTTTCTATTGCCGAAGAGTGTTTTTGCACAAGTGAGATGCACCCGTAGGGAGCAGGGCATATGCTTAAATGGGGAAATCCCCATAATTTCAATTCTTTAACATCCCGAACTATTAAATTATCCCTAAACAGGTTTATTTTAAGCTAACGGCTGACAGCTGACAGCTGACAGCTGACGGCTGACGTATGGGAATTACTGAGTTACTGTGACCTGTTGTTGATTTAAGTAATAGAAATGTCCTCGCTTTTCCATCAACTCCTGATGAGTTCCACTCTCAATTAATCTTCCTCTATCCATTACTAAAATTAAATCGGCATTGCGAATTGTTGATAACCGATGAGCAATGACTAATGTCGTCCGTCCCTTTAAAATTGTATTTAAGTTTCGCTGAATAATTCGTTCTGATTCTGGATCTAAATGAGAGGTAGCTTCATCTAAAACCAATAATTTAGGATTGCCCATCAGTGCTA
>NZ_JAAHHU010001461.1:0-1256 GCF_010672095.1 Moorena sp. SIO3I6
GGTTAAGCGAGGCTCAGCAGACCGGAGTGCCCTGCGTTCTGCCCTCAATTGCCTCAAGAATGGCTGGGCCGTTGGTGTGTATTTGGATGGCACCCGGAGAGCCGATGCTCGGATTCATAACCCCAAGCTTGGTGCCGCCTGGATTGCAGCCCAAGCCGAAGCCCCCCTGCTGCCCGTTACTTTGTGGGGAAGTCAAGCAATTGTAAAAAAAGGTTCTTTGATGCCACGGTCTGTGCCCTTAACCGTGCGCATTGGTAAGCTGATTGATCCTCCTAGTTCTAGTAACCGAGACGAATTGCAAGCTGTGACCCAACAGTGTGCTGCAGCGATTAATGCTCTCCATGATTTGGGACGTTGACCATTTGGGAGTAGGGAGTAGGGAGTAGGGAGTAGGGAACAGGGAATAGGGAACAGGGAATAGGGAGCAGTTACTGTTTGACCCGGTGGTGCGTTACGGGACGGGGGTTCTAACCAATGCACAGAGGCGGAAAATCATGGCCAGCCCGTCCCTCACACACCCTAGGTCCTACTTTTGCAAGAGGTCTATTACTTGATTCAGCAACGCCAGTTTATCTCGCTTTTTCGCTACCTAATTGCAAGGCTTTAGTTTGCGCTTGAAGATTGAGGTCACGCCTAGTAGACCGATGGCTAGTAAGCTGAAAGTAGAAGTTGGTTCAGGTACTGATACCTGCTCAATATTGATAAGAGCATATATTTCGTTTGGGTTTCGGGTAAAATCACCATTTACATAATTCGGTAAATCGAGGAATCCTCCTTGTCCAGGCTCTTTAAGTAGGGGATGTGTCCTAATCAATGCATCTTCTGGTTTTCCCTGACGAACAGCTCCAAAAAATCTCTCTGGTGGATCGAATACAATTGGTGTAGTGTTTATATCTTCTATGTTTTCCTCCGTCCCCGCATCAAACACATCAGCACCCCGAATTTCAATTTTTTGAGGTAGAAAAACCCCATCGGGGGAGAAGAGTGTTATGGGGTCTACATCGCCAACAAAGCCATCATGGGAGGGAACAACCATTGCAGCATAACTGACAGAGGTCTGAACAGTAGGATCGATATCGACGAAAAAGGAAAATTCACTACCTGCTCCAGACCCAAAAACGTTGGCAAATGCGACGCTTTGTAATCCATCCGGTTCCGAAGCAGCAAACAAGCCGGGCAAAGTGTCCTCTGGTGCAGGCAGTGTAGCTCCAAAAAATGTCGCTAAGTTACCTAATTCTTAAAACTCTGGAGTGATT
>NZ_JAAHHU010001462.1:0-1253 GCF_010672095.1 Moorena sp. SIO3I6
GAAACCCAACACCAGTAACGCTTTGTTGGGTTTCCCTACCGCTCAACCCAACAAACGTTTTTAGGTGTGCCACGCCAGTAGTGGAGTGACCACTCTTAAAAAGTGCATTATACAGAAAAATCTTGATCAGTCTCAAAAACAGGGTAAAGGTGTTTGAGTTTGACTCGTGCATCTTCTGTGGTAAATTGCCACACTACTTTGGCACAGGCATTGTTCCGCTCCTGCTGCCAAGCCTCTATCTCCTTTTGAAGTTCTTCGGCTGTAGCCAGGCGACGGTCAAGACATTGTTTGGACAGAACACACAACTCTGTTTCCGCCACATTGAGCCAACTGCCATTACGTGGGGTGTGAATCATCTCTAACCGCCGTGCTAAACGGTGAGCTTCGGGGGCGGGAAAAGTTTTGTACAAAGAGGTGATGGTGTGGGTGTTGAGATTATCTGAGAGTAAGCGAATTTTGGGGGCATCTGGATAGTCAACATCCAATAGATGCTTAATTTCATCGGCCCAGTCTTCACAGGTGCGATGGTCTCGACAACTCACCCGTCGCCAACCTCGATTGGGGTCAAAGAACATAAACAGGGCTTGGACTCCTTCGCGGGTGTAGTGATAGTCTTCCTTCACATCAAGCCCCGGCTGCATCGGAATGGGTTCATATAGATGCCCATGCAGTTCTTTACTCGCTTCATCCATACAAATTAACGGCATCTCTGGATTGGCTGGACGGGTGTACTCGTCTAGAACCACTTCCATCTCGGCGACGAATCTGGGCAAGTCCCGCTCAGGGATGCAGAATCTCTCGGTTTTCCAAGGGCGCAATTGGTTTTTTTGAGTGTTTTTCTCACGGTTTCTCTGCCGATTTGCGTGACAATTCTGCGTTTTTTCAGTTCATTGGTTAACAAGCGAATGCTCCAGTTCCCTCTTCCTGCTGGTGGTTGTGAGCAGCACAGAGCAATAATTTGAGCTTCGGTCTCTCCATCCACGATTGGGTCTACCGGGGGCTTTCTTCTCGCTTTTCTTTCCAATGCTGGCGCTTCCCCTTTCTCTAGAAATCGCTGGCGGATTCGACCCACTGTGTTGCGATGCAGATTCAGAGCTTGAGCGATTTCGTTATCTGTCCATGTTCTCGTTGCCAGCTCTCCTTCATCGGACATCAACAAGATTTGTGCATGAAGGATTTTTTTGGCTGGTGCGTGTCCATTCCGGCTAATTGCTTCGAGTCTTTGCCTTTGCTCTGTACTCAGTGCAATCTTG
>NZ_JAAHHU010001463.1:0-1252 GCF_010672095.1 Moorena sp. SIO3I6
ATCACCTGCTGGTAGAGTCACCATTGCCCGTGATTTACAACGGTATGCCAGACATGTTAGACATTCCCTTGGGATTGTAGTCGCTCGACCCGTTGATCCAGGTTTTTGATCCAGGTTTTCAGGTCAGTTTGTTATTGCCGCATTATCTGACTACAATGGACAAATCCAGTCTAGGGATGTCGTGCGTCTTCTTAAAATTGCGGCGGAAAAATCCATTTCCATTGATGATAAGAATTATTGGCAAGACCGAGTTCTAGCTCCCAAAGCAATTCGAGATTGTTTGGCTGACTGCAGCAAAGCAAAAATTACAGAAATAGAGGTAGAAAATGAACCGTTAAAAAAAGTATTTAATAAATTACGTCAATTAAAACCAGATAAGAAAAAAAGCCCTTTTAAACTAGAAAGTATTCGCTTATCTGCAGAACACATTAGCCTCCTTAAGGAAAATGGCGTCATTATCGCTGAAGGCGATAAGTATTACATTTCAGAAATATTTCGTTTAGGATTAGGGTTTTCCCAAAATGTTGGCAGACCAAAAATTATGGCTTTATATCGTCGAGCTAGACAAAGACTCTAGATGATGCTTATTAAGGGATTATTTACCTCTCCCCTCCTTCCAAGAAGGTGATTGAAACGGTTAAGGGAGCAGGGCTGTTTCAAAATCTAATAAGTTAGATTCAATAACTTAGAGCGAGAGAGGGGAATAAGTTCAACGTATTGGTTCAATGAACTATGAACCCTAACGAATCAACACTCTTCCCCAGTCTCTTGCTTTACGAACTAGGCTCTAACAACTAATTCGACCATTTTTGGGCAACTAACTCAGCCAAATCTACAACCCGCTGAGAGTATCCCCACTCATTGTCATACCAGGCAACTACCTTAACCATATCGCCACCCATGACCATAGTTAAGCTAGAATCCACAATTGAGGAAGCATCATGACCCCTGTAATCACAGGAAACAAGAGGTTCGTCGCCGTAAGCCAAAATTCCCTTGAGTGGACCTTCAGCTGCTTCTTTGAGCACTTGATTGACCTGCTCAGCAATGGTACTTTTCTCCACTTGAACTACCAAGTCAACGATAGACACATTGGGAGTTGGTACCCGCAGAGCAATACCATTGAGTTTCCCTTTCAGTTCGGGAATCACTAGGGCTACTGCTTTAGCCGCACCAGTAGAGGTAGGGACAATGTTGAGCGCTGCTGCCCGAGCCCGACGTACATCCCGGTGGCTCGCATCAAGAAGCCGCT
>NZ_JAAHHU010001464.1:0-1249 GCF_010672095.1 Moorena sp. SIO3I6
TCGCCAGGGCAGGCGCGGACATGACAAAAGTCTCAAACCTAAGTAAGCGCAAGAGTTTGACTTCTGACTTCTGACTTCTGACTTTTGACTTCTGCTATAACACTTCACCATTGACCCTACATGCTTCAACCTTCTTAATCTAATCGTTGCAGTCTGTAAAGACTCCTGAACTTTAACAACAAGTATTCGTAATCTCCAGAAGGCCGTGTTAGCTTAAAAGAGTGGAAGTCATCCTTCAGAAAAAAACCTGAAGCCAAAAACCAAATGGGCATAGATAAGATGATTTCTAGCGGTCTATGGCCCAGCCACAGTAGGCACCAATCGAACATAGCAAGAAGTGGCGAGAAACCAACATAAGTTGGAGGAAGCCAAACCAAAGTCCGGAAAGACACGACTGTGTGAGATTTAGTATCAGGTGTATCTGTGTAGTTTGCCAACCATAGTAATAATTCAAAACTGGTAGTCAGAAAGTTAACTCGTTGAAAATTTGTCTTTTTCCACTCGAATGGGTCTAGTCAATCCTGGCTAGGCCCTTTGAGTATTGTAGTCAATCGATCTAAGTTATAGGTAAGCATTAACCTTGCTACCTTGAGCTGCGAGCTTCAAGGGCAAGCTGATTAACCGGTGTAAAAAAAACTGATGAAGTATTGACTATGGCAGTAGTACAGTTAAAAGTTCCCAGTATTGCGTGTGATGCGTGTGCCAAGACCATTACCGAAGGTATACTCCAACAGGAGCCAGACTCTAAAGTCGCAGTGGATGTAACATCAAAGACAGTTAGAGTTGAAACCGAAGCCTCTGAAGATTCAATTAGACAGATCATAACCACTGTCGGTCACACCGTAGAGTAAGGTAGTGTACATTTAATCGACCTATTTGGTACTTAAGGCCTTGGCCGTTGGCCACGCTTGGCCTTTTGCCACGCTGCTTGAGGTGCGAATGGCCACGCTACGCGAACAGAAAAAGTCGTCAATCCCTCTGCTACTCTCCCCCTCGTCTTGAGTATGCAAATTAGATCGGTGACAGCTTAATCAAAATTGTCTTGATGCAAAGCGCGAGTGGGGTTTCCCCCACTCGCGCTTTGCATCAAGAGAGGGATAAATTCTGTAGCTAGTTTTCATCCTAATTAAGCAGTAGAGCACAAGCTCTCCGGCTGCCATAAATTTTTTATATCATGTCGAGATAATTACCCTTAATAAAAATCTCCCCATCTCCCCATCTCCCCATCTCCCCATCTCCCCATCTCCCC
>NZ_JAAHHU010001465.1:0-1247 GCF_010672095.1 Moorena sp. SIO3I6
TCTCAGTTGAGGGAGTTTGAGGAATTTTTGTAAGTAACGGCGACGACTCTCAAATAATATCGGTTGAGTAAACAAAGCTGCTAAGCGTTCAATCCTTTGCGTGGTGATTTTGTAACAGCCCTACCAATAACTCAACAGTTATAAATTGAGTTGAGTTTAATCGGCTTTGAAGATGAGTCTGGTAAAATTGAGGTAGCATTTTCAATCTTATTGGTCTTGTTGACAATTGAGACCATTATTTTTTGACCACAAGTCGCTCTAATTGCCAATTCATAAGGCTTCTGGCTTGGTTGTCACCCCGTCATAAACGAATTCGCTATCCTGTGGTCAAAAAAGGAAAAACGGTTGCTAAAAAAGGTAAAAATAAGAAGACGTAACTAAAATTTTGAAGACATTTGTTAACATATTAGCTTCAAAATAACACTGGGTTATTTTATCATATTATAAACTCCAGTTAATCTAAATAATTATGAATAGTTGTATAAAATTTAAAAAATAAATAACCATTATAGGGACGTTTAATTATGTCTATATTTATCAATAAATAGCATCAATTTAAGCATGGTTATACCTAGATAAAGGAGGCTAAATAATTACTTTGTTAGCCTCCCGTTTTGGGTCATCGTCAACTACCAATTACCAATTGCAAATTACCGATTACCATTACTCCAGATTCAAAGTAGACCAAGTTATAGAACCTACAATCCCATCAGCATATAATCCTTTCGCTTTCTGATAAGCAATCACAGCAGATTTTGTCTGAGAGCCAAAATCCCCATCCGTTGAACCAGAATAAAATCCTTGGGTTTGGAGCAGCTGCTGTAGTTCCTCTACTTCTGATCCAACTGCTCCTTGAATTAAAGGAAGATAGGCCGATGAGGGTTGAACGTTACGCCATCTTTCTGAAAACTCTTCCAAGACTTCTTTTGGTAGTTGTTTTTGTAGCCACTCAATCGCTTGTTTTTGGTGAGGTAAGCCACGATAATACTTGTAGGTGTTAAGGAGCAGCACAGGCTCCCGCTTCTTGTTACCTGGTTCCGAAGGAGATTCCTCTGATGGTTTAGAAGAACTTTTCAGTGCTTCCCAGGTCTTTGAACCCACTAATCCATTGGCATCTAGTCCTTCAAACTTCTGAAAGGAAATCACTGCTTTGGTAGTAGCAGGACCAAAAATGCCATCAACTGGACCGGGACTAAACCCTTGAGTTTGGAGGGATTGCTGTAGCTCTTTGACTTTCAGACCAGTGA
>NZ_JAAHHU010001466.1:0-1246 GCF_010672095.1 Moorena sp. SIO3I6
AGCAACTCCAGAAAATAGGGACCTATCTCAGCCAAGTCAGGCAGGAGAAATCTATACCTATTGAGGAAGTCGCTAACAACACCTTTATTCGATTGCATATATTGCAAGCCCTTGAAGCAGGGCAATCGGAGGGGTTGCCCGAGCCAGTTTACATTCAAGGCTTCATTCGTCGCTATGCAGAGTTTCTCAGTCTAGATGGTCCAGGGATAGCCAAAACGTTTCCAGTTAATTCTGGATTGTCCTTGAACACCGAGAACACCGAGAACACCGAGGAAACCAATAACACCAAGAACACCGAGGAAAGCCAGCCTGGTGCCTTAGTCTTGTATAGCAATACCCCCTCACAAGAGAAATCTCAGACTCTAACCTCTGCTCAACAGATTCCTAGGATTCTAGCCAAAAGCAAGACTGTTAAGACTGTAGCTAAAAGCGTACAACCCTATTATGGTTACATCATAATCGTAAGCTTGGTCAGTGTTGCTGGTGGACTAATTTATCTACTCAACACCGTTTTCACCTATATAACTAATCGACAGATCGAAAACTCATCAGTTGTTCAGGAGCAGCAAACCCCAGATAAACCAGAACAACCAGCACCAGCCCCTAAGCCAGAACCATTACCACCCCCCAAACCCAAACCTTCTCCATCTAATCCATTAATTAAAGTACGCTTGAGTATTACAGAGCAAACTTGGGTACGAGTGGTAGTTGATGGCAAAATCGCGTTGGAAGACACCTTACCCAAGGGATATCAGAAAACCTGGATTGCTAAACAAAAACTGACTGTGAGGTCAGGGAATGCGGGAGGTGTTTTGTATAGTGTGGATCAACAGCAACCAAAATCCCTCGGGAAACGTGGTGCTGTTGTACAGAGGAGTTTTAGCTTAGCTGCTCAGTAGATTAGTGGAAGTAGCTTGTAGGGTGGGCAAAAACCCTTTGGTTATGGGTGAGTATTCTAAGCATATGCGCTACGCGCATATGCTTACTGAGTATTCACGATTAGATTACTTTGCCCACCCTACTGGAATTGGTATGTTTTTTTCTAATCATTACTGATTGATGAACCATTATAAAATGGTAAGGTCAATCACTAGATCGTTAAAGTCGCGATCGCTTTTGTCACTGTCATTACCACTTAAATCTTCAAAGGCGAATGTGAATTTGTTGTCACTGCTATTTCCAAGTTCAAGGATGTGGCTCATGCCATCACTGTTAGCAGCTGTGAAAGCAAAGAATACCTCAGCAT
>NZ_JAAHHU010001467.1:0-1246 GCF_010672095.1 Moorena sp. SIO3I6
TCTCAACTAACTGATCTGCGATCGCAATCTCCGACCCATCATGCTGTATCCAAATCTTGCTATCTTTAATATCCACATGTACAGAACAGCCATAAATACGTGTGGTGTTATTTTTCCAACCGGTATGAACCATCTGGTAATGATCCCGTTCCGTATCAAAAATGAGCTGGGTTTCAATGGCCGGATTCGCCGACTTAATACTGGCGCGTTTTTTAAGCAAGTCCTGAATGTGATGTCGATATACCTCTAGTTTATCCATTGAGTAATCCTGGGTTGCGAAATATCATAAACTGCAATAGGAACCTGATTACGCTTGATCGACTTTTGTATGAAGGGATAACTGAAAAAAGCACTGTAAATAGTGTTAGGAACCGCAAGATGAAGTGTTCGATCAGGCTCCTCATCTTCTAAGGCAAGACGATAGTTAATAAACTGCCCAATTGCACCATGGAATTCTGAAATTCTTGAAGTTGATAGAAAGCTTTTAACTTCAATAGCTATTTTTTCATTATTGCGTTCAGCAGCAATCAGGCGTTCTGCCCCCAAATCAATGTAGATATCGGTAAAACCCAGATCAATGCGATAAGGATCGTGAGTAATGATCCAACCGTCATTGATTAGAGCATCCTTAACTAGATCATGGAATTGATCCTTAGCAGACATGGGGAAATAGGTACAGGTGTCAACAAACGTCTATTATATAGGTTAGCAAAAAGCGAATCAGCTTTTTTATGGGTTAATTGGGTCAAGTACGGTTTCGATTTCGATCACTCCTGATATGAGAGCATTTTCCAGGCAAAAGAGATCTGAACCTAAAACTCTTAGTTATTAATTTTAGTTATTAATTTCATCAGTTACTTGCTCCTGGAAAGAATTAGAAGCAAAAAGACCTCGTCCCACTTTCTTCCATCTCCCTTCTTTTGCACCTCGACGCAATTCCGTAGACAAGGAGTTTTTAGCACGGAGTTGTTCATGATCAGATTTGGCATCAAATAGTCTGCTGGCAATCTGTTCTCGGTTAACCGGAGCAGCGAATTTATCTAAGATAATCTCTACCGCTTCCCGTAATGTCTTACCTCTAAATTCTGGATATAACATATCTCTGGGATTGCGCTTTTGACCCTCCTCATCGTCTTGGTTTTCCCTTTGGTTTTCTTCAAAGGATTCCTCTTCTAATTCCTCATCAACAAAAGTTACTTGACCGACATTGCCACTTGAATTCACAGTGGGAGCTTGTTCAGATAAA
>NZ_JAAHHU010001468.1:0-1246 GCF_010672095.1 Moorena sp. SIO3I6
TAACTTTCCTCTATATCCATCAAGGGACCCAATCCAATTTTTAGTGCGGGAGATTTTCCAGCGCCAGGTCCCGCTCCAACAATAGGCCATAGTATCGGACTTTCAATAAAACCTTAAGCTACTCGCACTGCTCGGTTCGACATTGCGGTGCCAGTCCCGGCTAATATCGATTGAAAAATCATCATAGGGTCCAGCCCACCATTTTTAGCTGAGGCTATAATTGCCGTTGCTAATTGCTTGGGAAGAACTGAGTACAAGTCGAGTTTCTTTTTCTGAGCGGCAAACAGTTCATTATTTTCGTCTCTGGACTCTGCTACCTCAGCTCTGTAATCGCGCTCTGTTTCGAGATCTTCTAACAGCGATCGCACATCAGCATTTCGCCAACCAGCCTGTTTCGCAATATCTGAAATCTTACCTTTGCGTTCAGCTCCACATAAGCATGGTTCTACAATCTCAACGTGAAGCAACAAGGCTAGCTCGCCAGATGGAAGGTAAGATTGGCCAAAAGCTTTGCCACTATTGGCTCTTTGGTCAAAGAGGTTTCCTTGAATTGGGTCTTTGGGCTTTCCGATGTCTGTTCTCTCTGACCCGATGGCTGCTAATATCTGTTCTCTAGTTGCTCCATCTTCCACCCAATCAACAATGTCCGCACCGCCAGCAGCAGGGGGATGCTTCCAGGTACCACTCTCTGGGTAAGAGTAAAGCCATTGACCGGATCCGGTAACCTCTTGAATCTTTTGCATGTGGGCTATCCCTGGTTGATCCATATCAGGAACAAAGACCAGGTGTGGGTACCCTTTTAAGAACTCGTATTGCTCAGCACAGAATCCTGAGGTCCCTCCTTTGTTAGTAATGGTGACCAACCCAAGCGAATTAACGAGATCAACACAGGGCTCACCTTCCGCTATAGCGATCCGCTCTCCCCGCTTCATTGCCTCTATGGCCTTTTGATAATTCAGTACCTCCCAGTCTTTAGAAGTCAAATTCCCTAATCCACTAACCCAGTGGCCATCACTGGTCATTCGAGACTGGCGTATCCGCTTACTGGGATCGACTCGCCTTACTTTAACTACTGGGTTACCCTGTTTATTGCGGTAAATCCATTCACGGGTTTGAGCCTTTCGCTGTTTCTTCTTCGGAGCATTGGGGTCGTGCTTCAGGTAGTCTTGGTGGACAAAGAACATGCCTGGTTGTACTCCACCTACCTCTTTCATAGCAACGTAATCCCCTACCTGATCATTCTTCT
>NZ_JAAHHU010001469.1:0-1244 GCF_010672095.1 Moorena sp. SIO3I6
GTCGCTCGCCGGTTATTGCTATTGCTATCACTGCCTTTGGTCAAGTCTACCCCGACCGAGCTATCCGCAGAACAGCCGCCAAGGTGGGACATGCCATTGTGGTGACAGGTGTTCATGGTGCTTCCCGGGCTGGACTAGAATTACTCCTCAAGCCGGATTTCGGCAAAGACTTAGGTCCAGAGGAACGGCTATCTCTGATTAAAGCTCACCAGCGTCCTAAACCCAGACTTGATGTTATAGCTTTACTGGAGTTACAGGTTAACAGGTTACTGGAGTTACAGGTTAACAGGTTGAAGGTTGAAAGTTCCAACTTACAACCTGATAACTTACAACCAGATAACCTTAAACCAGATAACTTTCAACCTTCAACCTTTCAACCTTCAACCCTCCAACTATCCATTGCGGGTATGGATAGTAGCGATGGTTTAGCAGATGCTATTGTACAAATTTGTCGTGCCAGTGGTGTTGGTGCTGAGATTGATCCCAACCGAATTCCCTTGCCTCCAAGCTTGAGTAAATTGGTGTCCCCAGAGCAATCTTTGGATTGGGCGTTGTATGGTGGTGAAGATTTTGAATTAGTGCTATGTCTGCCTACTGAAGCTGCTGAAGAATTAGTGGCAAAACTGGGGGATGGAGCAGCAGTAATTGGCAAGATTACTAGTGGTAATGAGGTTTGGTTGAAAGATAAAACTGGCACTTATGCTGATCAATTGCTGAGTCTAAATAAGGGATTTCAGCATTTTTGAAATTTTCCCCTTAGAGGATATCTGAAAAGTTTTTTTATACTGAATTTTGCCCCCCTAGCCCCCCAACTTTGGGGGGAACAAGAGTCAATTTGCTTCTAAAAGTCCCCCGCCCCCCTAACCCCCCAATTCTGGGGGGAATTAGCGGATGCTTCGCTTTTTGACAGATGGGGACCAACGGGGGCTTGGATGTAGCAAATGAGACTTCTCAGACAACCACTTAGAAGTAATTAACTGGATTTAGTATTATTCCTTCTGTATCTGATCGAAATCAGAACTGCTCCGGTATCATAACTTGACTCCATAAACAAGATCCAGGTGCGATCAATTTTCTGTTTCAGATTCACTACACTGTCTGAGATAGTATTAACTTTGAAGAATTTGCCTTGGCCTACGATAACATCTGTAAATACTTAGCAGAAGCATACCCATCGGAGTTTTTTCAGTGGGTATTGGCTGAAGAACCTAGAGATATTCAGGTACTTAAAACTGAATTAAGTG
>NZ_JAAHHU010000147.1:0-13218 GCF_010672095.1 Moorena sp. SIO3I6
TAGTTGCGGGTTAGATTCCCCTGATCAGGTAAGTCTGCTGGTGTTGAAGCGGCTTACTTTCGATTGCGCGATGATTTGCCTCTAGCTTGGCATAGCTTCGGGAATATTAGCTGTTTGGTGCAAACATTTTACAGAAAATTTATCTACGGTATGGTTAGTGGTAAGCTATTTTACTGAACTAGCTAATAACCCTATGTGATAGAGCCAAACTGCTTGCTGCTGTCTGGCAAACAAGAAAAGGGCAGAAAACAAAGTTAACTGCCCTATTTTAATTAGGGCTTACGCAATTTAGCCATCGACACACGACATGTAGGTTTTAGAGGGTAACTATAAAACTACATGTAGAGTTCATCCGCAAGCCCTATTTAAGCAAAGCGTTCAAGTTTTCTTGAACAAAAACAATTTATTATGAAAAGCCAAGAAGATCAACCTCTTACCCTGGTACAACTCAGGGAAAATGCCAATCTGACTCAAATGAAATTAGCTATTGCTGTTGGTGTCAGCATTACGACGATTAGTGACTGGGAAAATGGCAAAGCCGAACCACGCTTAAAGCACGTCAGGCTCCTGGTTGAAATACTGGGTTGTTCTTTCGAGGACCTTTCTCAAGCCTTTGAGCAAGCAAAACGTCGTTCGTAAAGCGATGCAGGGTGGTAAAAGGGAGCCAGTGCGGTCAAAGGGAGCCAGTGCGGTCTTGGAGGTCCCCCAAGACCCCGCTGTATCTCTACTCCCTACTCCCTACTCCCTACTCCCATTAACCCAGGACTTTCTACCTCACCCAATTGAGAACTGCTATATATAAACATAAGCGTGAAAATGAACCATTAACCCAATTGATATCTCAGCTGAAAGTTAATTTCCCCAAAGGTCTAATGATTCAACGCTTAGGAGCATTATCAAAAGCACGAGCGATCGCATTCCAGGCTAACTTGGGCTTGAAATCTGCATCCAGAGGTAGAGGTCGCACTGGGGCACCATCTGAGCGGGGATGGAAGCTACTTAAGTATGTGTAGCGATCGCTAAATCCCCAGGTCACTACTGCAATCACTGCTGGCTCATCAAGTACCACAGACAGATAATCTTCATAAGCTTGAGCCACCATGCGATCGCGTACAGTCACATCCTTTGGTAAATTGTCATCTCTGACATCTAGTTCAGTAATCAAGATTTTAAAACCCATACTCGCCACATCCCGGAGAAATTTCCGCAGGCTTTGGGGGTTAATCCGTTTATTCCCTCGCAAGTGAGCCTGGATTCCCAAGGCATGACAGGGGGTTCCCTGAGACTTCAACCCCTCTAGTAGCTTCAAGACAGCCCTACGCTTGGCTTGCTCATCACTCGAATCATAACTCAGTCCATACTCGTTGTAGAGTAACATTGCCTTGGGGTCAGCAACAGCCGCAATGCGAAAGGCTAGGTCAATGTATTTCGGACCTAAAAATTTTAACCATGGCGTTTTGCGTAAACCATCTGCCCGTCCTTGGAAGGTAGCGATCGCTTCATTAACAACATCCCAGGAGTGCATTTGTCCAGCATAACGCCCAGCCACTGTCTTAATATGTCTAACCAAGAACTGTTGAGCGTTTTGGCGATTTACTGTCTCCTCAAACCAAGGGGGTAACGAGATGTGCCAAACTAGGGTATGTCCCCGAAACAGCAATCTATGAGTCTGGGCAAAGTCTGCCATCCAATCCCCAACGGTAAAGTCAAACTGATGGGGGTGAGGGCACAGGGGAGGGGAAGAAGGAGTAGAAATAAACCACTTGAGTCCCCATCCGGGAACCAGCATGGCACACTCTTGAGCAAAACGGGTGGCTAAGGCTGGGTTTGAGGATAAGTCTGGGAATCGACTCTCGGCTCCATAAATTAATCCTTTTGCCGCCGCACGCTCTTTTAAAGAAGCTCCTTGAGCTACTGCAAAGTCTCGCTTCGGGTCATCAATAGCTTGAATTTGGTGACTATGTATCATAGATTGACACCTTGTCAGAGGGCCTACACTGGCTAAGCTACCTAAACCCAGTAATAATTCACGTCGTCCAATCATTAACTTGTTTTTACTCCTAGAAACCATCACGTAATATGCTTAGCTTTAATTATTTCAGCCATTTATCCCTGAGGGGGTGACAAAATAGCAGAAAAAGCTTATTTGGGAAAAAATGCCGGTATTTCTGGTAAAAAAATATCGGTTTAGTTATCTCAATAAGACCAATAAAAATGATCAGCTTACCGTAAGCATATGCGCTACTTGAGGTGCTACTTGAGGTGTCAAAGGCCACGCTACGGGAATAGCCACGCTACTTGAGGTGCTTTCAGCTTATGCTTACGGTTTTAAACCCATTTTTTTTCCCCCAAAAAACTAATTGATGTAGTGAGGTAGCGCACGAATTGTGCAGGCATCAATAAATTGATGATTCTGGTTCAGCTATTGCAATTTCTTCCTTCTTTTTCTGGAGTAGCTGGCAATTTCATTGTAGGCATTAATCGTTTGATTGGCTAGTTCTTGCCAATCAAACGCCTCTAGAGGAGCTTGTTCTGGACGGGGAGTGTTTAATGCCCAATCTAAAGCTTTTTCAATGTCATAATCAGTAATTTCTCCTGTATAGGTATAGACCCATTCTTCACCAACTTGCTCTTGAACTTCAGGGAGAGCGCCAATTTTAGGAACTAATATGGGTCGGTTAAAAGAGAGGGCTAAGAAAGCACTACCAGAGTTTAAAATCTCGCGGTAGGGCAAAATAACTAAGTCAGCAGCACTGAAGTACCATTGCATATGGTCTTGGGGTATGAAATCTAGGTTGATTCGCACTCGTTGATCTAGGGCGGATTCCCTTTCAATTTCTGCTGCTAATTCAGTAAATTCTGGACTACCCACAATGTAGAGTATGGCTTCTGAGTCAAACAACTTTCGGAAAACTCGAATCAATTGAGGAGCATTTTTGTAAGGTCTAATTCTGCCAAACAAAAGCAATACTTTCGCCGAATTGGTAATTCCTAGGTAATTGCGAGCTTCTTGAGAACTGACTTGATTCGGATACTGCCCTCGGTAGTGACCATGGGGTACTACAAAACCTGGAATATTCTTTAACTGAGGGAAGCGCTCTTGGGCAGCTTTCATCCCAGTTTTGCTAAGGTTAATGTAACCATCCAACTGTCTTGTAAAGACTTTCCAGAACCAAGCCTCTAGTTGCGGGTAAAGCTGTTCATGAGAGGCTAAGTTGTGTACTGTCCAGACAATTTTTGTTCCCCGCCAGCGAGCCAAAATCATCAAGAATAATAGAGCTAATGTTTTTGCGATCGCTCTGAAGAAGTTAGGTTCATTTAAGTTTCGTTCTGGCCAGTGCCGATGCCAGATAGAATAATGATTTATCAGCAATTTTTTAGGAGAAAACTCATGGACATCAACCCCCAAAGTAGCCAGGTGGGTGTAAACTAGCCAGGTATAAGGGTTTTTGTCACGATCTTTAAAGGCTGGTTGAGCAATAATTTTCATATTTCACCTACTCCATTGAGCTTTGGTTAACTTTAGAGCTGCCGTTACTTTCACGCTACTACCTAAACCTTGAAATCCAGGACCAGTCAAGGTGTCTACCGCAAACTACTTCATAGCTTTAAAAAAACGTAAACATTCTCAGGTTTCTAGTGACCAGAATTGATCAGACTGATAAAACGGTAGATCGAAGAGTTTAACATAATTACGCACAACCTCGACTTCAGATTGGGTCATCGTTTGTTTCCATTTATTTATTTGTTGGTTGCTTATACGTACCTTGGAATAACGACCAGGTATATTGTTAGTTGAACTCTGGAGTACATGCTTTTCTACCCGCCTATTCCATGGCAATTCAAACTGCTCAAATAGCTGTTTGAACTTACCAATAGGGTCTAAGCATAAGTCCTCATAAAAGACCAATAACCATTCAGGATTTCGAGACAATGCATCGGCTACAACACGATGTCTTGCTGCCCAGATAGCTGCAAATATTTCTATTGGCGTTTTTGCTGCCTCTATCACTGAGCGGTAGGGTTCGAGATGATCTTCAAATAAGCTAGATTGATGTAATAAAGTATCTCGCGAAAGCTCAGCAGGAGTTTCTTTGTTAATTTCTGATAATACGGTAGGGCAAGGATGTCGAACAATTACCAATAGTTTGGGATTGTAGCGCTTGAAAACCCACTCGATGGACATCAGAGATGCTACATCTTTCACGATGATTTGATAATTAGGCAGTGCTCTAGCCCAAAAACCTCGGTACCAACCGCCTCCAAAAGGTAGACCTTTGAAGACATTATCAAAAGCATTTTCAAGCAAGTCATCTCGCTCACCAGGTCGTGTATATTGGAACCATGTGTCCATGTTACCTTTTCCAGTAATAGCTGGATTACATGGCTCGTAGTAGTATATAGCACGATTTGCGGTGGACAATGTTTTCCCGACCCAACTGGTACCGCTGCGACCATGACCTAAAATCAAAATTGGGCGTTTGCCAACTTGCCAGTGATTCAAAAACCACGAGGTAAGATAGTAGCTGGTCTTAGTAATTAAACGTTGTTTTCTCATTTATATTTTACTGAATTTACATTTAATATTTTTATTGATGGTAAATCAAACAAAACAATTAATTAGGGGTGTATTTTTTTAAATATAACCATCAAAATTATCTAAAACTATGCTAACTAAAATTTAATCAACACTAAACACTAAAATAGTATGAAAAATATCAAAATTTAGCTATATCAAGATTTAGATCGAGCTAACTGGTTATACTTTGAAAGTGAAACCAGAGAATCTATTTCCGAAATCACGCCTTCTATTGCTTTAGAACCAAACAATTCCTCAAGCACACCTGGATTAACATTATCCCTGACAGGATGGGACAAAAATCGGATAATTGCTTCTGCAAAGGATGACTTATCCACAGCAATTTCAAAGTAGTGATGAACCTCTTCTGGTAGACCTGCTATTCCCTGTGGTGTGGAAACAATCGCTCTACCAGAAACCAGCATTTCTAGGGACTTTATACTAACGCCACTCCCAGCGGAAACTGGATTAATGAGAACCCGCCCCGACTTGTATACTTCTGCAGAAGACACTGGATTTATTTTCAGATCAACTTCTGGAGTTTCCTCACATAGCTGCCTAACGTGCTGGACAGGATTTGAACCCGCTATTAAAACAGTAAATGTTGGTAACGCCAAACGTATTATAGGCATAACTTGGGTAATAAACCAGATTATTCCCGCTACATTGTTGTCCGAAAAGAGGTTACCCAAAAAAACGATATCATAGACAGGATGGGTGCTTAGTTTATCTCTGGATATTGCTTCCCTATTCTCTTCAGTAAACTCAATCAGAGGTGCTAAGTAGCGACCATTTTTCAATCCTTGACTTCTCCAAAAATTTAGGTCATCTAGGGATATATCGTAAAATAAAGTACTCTTTTTTAGTAAATTTGTTTCATAATTTGCCAAGTTAGACAATGATAAATATCGTTTGAACTTGTTGAACCCTTTGGCAGACGCAAGTTTTCGCTTATAGTACAAATGCTCGATATTGTGAGAGCGAATAACCAGCAGCCGATTCAAGTGTTGACTTAACTGACTTGCTACTTCTCCACCGTGAATACCATCTAGGAAGATGACATCAGGATTAAACGCAGCCACATCAGACAGTAATAGCTTGAATTCTTTACCTCTGACAATTCTAGATGTCACTTCCAAAGGATACTTGAGTAAGTCAATTATCCGCCGAATAAAAGAGCCGAGTGTCCTTGGAAACTTTATCAAAAAAACTTGCTTGGCATACTTCCTAATTTCCAGGACTTCCTCTGGTTTTGGAGTATGGCTACACCAGCAGATAACTTGTAGCTCAGTCCCTAAATTAGAGAAAGCTTTTATCCTTCGCCACATGTCTAATCGCGCCCCATGGATGGGCGGATAGGGAATATCATGGCATACTAATGTAATCTTCATAATACGGCTACTCTTACTCTCAGTTGTTTGCTGCTATAGAATTAATCATGATAATTATCAGCACTGACTTGTAATTATTCAATAACCTAGATGTTCCATAAATTAGGCAGATTTAAAATGTATAATATCACTATATTATCAATAATAGTTATCCAAAGTTACTACAATTTCCTACTTTATATTGACTAGATATATCTAGAACACTATTTAAATACAGCTTAATTTTTTAAGCAATATCAAACGCTTTGAGTAGTTCAGATTTTTGAAAAGATATGAATCGTAAATCTGTCGGCAATATCCCCCTTTGTATTCATCGGATCAATATAATAGTCAGGGGTTGGAAGCGATGCAGCGCGGTCTTGGGGAGGCAGCGCGGTCTTGGGGGTCTCCCCCATGAGCGACTGCCGTGGTTTCCACGGGGCTTACAAGGTGCGGACGCAGGTTCCGCACACAGCCCCTCCCCATGAGCGACTGCATCAAGAATTGAGGAATTTTGGTGATGCTAGTCATACACTATAAATACTGTAGGGTCACTGGACGAACTACTTGATCAAGAGGAGTAGGCAAAGTCTTGTAGACTAAGTATTTACCTAACTCCTACCTGCCATAGTAGGGCGGTCTAGTTGATCACTGGCTATCTTTGATTCCTTACGAGATTTGTCAAAAGTACGAGCAATAGCATTTCACCCAGACTTTAGTTAAAAGTCCGAGGTAGGAATTAAAAGCAAGCCAACGTGCTGATTGGCTTTGCCAGAGACTTATTGCTAGCTCTAGTTGATTCTAAGAGAATATCCGTAAAAATTATGTAAAGCTTTATTAAAGAAAGTGAAATTTCATCCTAAGTAACAGCAAATTTTTTGTAAAAATCAGCCAAGGTCATGGGTAATGGTGATCCGATTACCGATTACCCATGACCAATTACCCATGAGCAATTACCCATGAGCAATTACCTAACAATCTTAGGTTACATCCCTCTTAGAGAAAGGGGATAAAGATTAATGTTCCGATTCTTGAAGGCGCTTGCTTCTAGTCACCTCTTGCCGATATAAGACAAACACTAATAGCCATAAGCTGAGCATCCTCAAGGAATCTGAGGTTAAACTTGACCAGGCAGCTCCCTTCCATGAATACAGAGGAATTAACCAAAGGTTTAACGAAAAGTTCAACAGAGCTGCCGTTACTTGTATGCTACTACGCAACCCTTGAAATCCAGCACCAGTCAGGGTGTCCGCCGCAAAAAACTGCATGGCTTTAAAAAACGGTATCGGTGCTAACCAACGTAAGGCATTGACTACCTCCCTATAGTCATCACCTATAATGTAGGGTACCATTGGAGCGGAGATAAACAACCCGATACCAGCAGCTATTCCGTACATACCAGCAATTGGTGATAGACGCTTGGCCAGATTGAGACTTCCCTGGATGCCAGCGGCTCCCTTCTGAAAAAACTTGGCATAGGAAGCCGCTAACAGAGATTGTACAGGGACAAATGCCACATCAATTAAACGGTATGCAGCAGCATATATACCTGTAGCTTGTAATGTAGAAAGACGCGCTAGCATGGTTTTATCTACATTGTTGTTAACCGTTTCAGCACAAAGGTTGAGAGAAAAGTAGAATCCCTGAAGCATCTCCGGCTTGATCTTTGATATTGCCAATTTAGGAGTTCCTAACATCCGATGTACCATCAGAAATCCAACCCCAGCTGCTATTGCTGTACTAGCCAGATATAAAGCTCCCCAAACTACAATATCTGATGTCTGAAAGAAGCTGACAAAACAAAGTGTTGCCACTAAGTTTTTTAGACTGAGTAAAAAATGAATCTGGGCGGTGTGCTTAAGCTGACTGACCGCGATAAATGCCTGACCAGCGGTGGCTAAAATTTTCAAAAAGAGTAAGTCAGACAAAAATACCAAAAATATTAGCAGGGGCGACGTTTCTTTAGGTAAAATAGCTGGAGCTATAAGCATAACTAAGGCAATTAGCACCAAACTAGAGGTAAAAATCATCAACAGCGCATTGCCCCAGTATTCCTTGAATAAGGCTCGGTTTCTAGAAACATTTTTAATTAAAACATCTCCACTCCCCCAGGTGGCGAAAGGGGATATAATCGCCGCTAAAGCCGTCAAACTAGCAAACAGACCATACTGTTGAGCACCGAGGGTACGAGCAATCATCACGAAGTAGGCGGCTTGGACAATCATCTTCAGAAATTTAGCCAATAGCATCCACAAGGTGTTACGTACTAGGGATTTCTGAAATATGCCAATGAGCCTGGATTTGAGGGATTGAAAATTCATATCAAGTAATTTGGAGCATACCTTTTCGCTGCCAGGATTATCTGCCAAGTTGGTAACTGATCGAAAATTATCTCTGATTACCCAGACTAAGAAGACAATCAGGGAATTGGTATGACTTATACCAAGTTGCCATCAAAGATATTACTATAAAAGTTAGCATCATAATACCTCTGAAGGCAACTTATATATTATCTGATTTATTCCTGCTTAGATGGCTAATTTTTCATTATCCTCACCCTTAGGCTGACTAGCTGCTTAATCCCACTAATTCTTTGCTATACCATGCCGATATCTCCCGCCCCAATAATTTGAATAGCTTTTGATTGTCATTGGCATAGATGGTGTAGAGTTTTTGAATCGCTGATGGACTGGGGCGAAGCTTTTGGTGTTGTAAGGGTAAGCGCTGATCAACACGATTGATCAACCCACGCATAAATGGGAAACGGGTTCCCAGATAACGAGCAATTGGTGAACTAGTGCTTTGATGGACTTTCTTAGACTTTTTACTAAAATCAAAGGAAGAATCTATGTCAAGGAATTCACAAACTTTTTTCATAGAATCCTCTGAGTTTTGAGCAATGTCTTCTTCAAAGACTAGAATTAGCATTTGCTTAGGATCGAAGTATTCATAGTAGGCTTGCAGTTGGCGATAATATCGTCCCATATCGATGATGCCATAGCGCTCAACTAGGGGTTGTTTATCACCAATTAATAGGTCATCAAGGTCATAATTTAGAGATATAGCTCCATTTTTGATAAAGTGATTTATAGCAGCAATGGCTCGTTCAACTGGATTTATTAGGACTACAATAAGTTTGGCTTCAGGCAATGTCTCGTAGATTAGTCGATGGGAATAGGAAATTTCTTCGAGAGGGTCATAGTAGACTTTACCCTGGGCATCAGGCAATGGTTCGATCCATAAGTAATTAGGAGTTTTTTCTCCAATTGCTTTTTTCCCATTAACATCAGCAAAATGTTTTTTATACCATTCAATACCTTGATTGAGATTATACCTCTTATTAAAGTAATGAATCTCATTTGCAGGTATAAATACCTCAGGATGTTCCCTGAGATTATGGGCTAACCAGGTAGTTCCAGCCTTTTGGGCTCCAATGATTAAAAAGTTCGGTAAAGTCACTAACAACTCTCTCGTCATATGGCACTGCTATTTCGCCATTAATTCTACCTATATAAAAATCGACAAAACAATTGACTATATTGCTGATTATCCTAAGTAAGTTTGCTGATCAGCACTACGCAAATCTAGGGATTAATACGGATTATTTTCCCTAGCCAGAGCATAATTTGAGCACGAGAGTCTGAACTAATTAGCTAATAATAAATTACTTTTTTGTTATTATGAATAACCAGATAATACCAAGAATTTAAGGGGTGCATCTCACTTTTGCAAAAATACCAAAATCATGATATGATTGGAAATAAACTATTTTTAAAAATTACTAAAAATTATGAACTTGAGTCCGGAAGAAAAGCAAGAGCTAAAAGAACATTTAAAAGCTGTCGCTCAACTTTTATATCGCCACACACCCCCAGTAAATAAGCAAAGATTTGAGGATCTAGAAACAACCTTAAGAGACTATATCCAAGAAGAAGTTCCCCCAGAGATAGCTAAATTTTTTTTTCAGAAGTCAGTCAAGTTAAAATTGGCAGACCTCGAAGAATAAAAACGATATTAGGAGAGGTAGAAATCACTGATAAACAGGCGGATTATTTTGAGCTAAAGCCTCATAGTCGATTGAGTCCAAAACTGGAAAAAAATGCTCTGATAATTTGTGCAAATGAATCCTATAAGAGAGCTGAGGAAGATTTATGGGCAATGACGGGAATCAAAATTTCACATAGTACGTTACAGAGATTAGTTCAAAAGCAAGATTTAGACTTGCCAGAATCTAGATTAGGAATACAAGAAGTAAGCTTAGATGGAGGAAAAATCAGGTTACGTACAGAAGAAAAGGGTAAGCCCTGTGAATGGAAAGATTATAAAGCAGTGTGTTTGAATGGAACATATATAGGAGCATTTTTTCAAGAAAATCAAGTTTTAATAGATTGGGTAAATAGTCAAAAACTTCTCAATCCGTTTTTTTGTACAGGTGATGGTCATCAAGGAATTTGGAACTTATTTGAAGACCTGGGAGAACCCGATCAAAGAAGAGAAATATTGGATTGGTATCATCTAAAGGAAAATCTTTATAAAGTGGGAGGTTCATTAACACGTTTAAAAAAAGGCGAAAAGTTACTCTGGTCAGGAAAAGTGGCAGAGAATTTAGAGTTATTTAGGGGCTTAAAAAAGAAAGTAGCACAAAATTTTTGCAACTATATAGAAACTCATAAAAATCGAATAATTAACTATGAATACTATCAGATATAACGAATTAGTTCCCTAGGTTCAGGAGCAATTGAATCGGGCATTAAGCAAATAGGAATGCGAGTTAAACTATCAGGAGCACAATGGAATATTAAAAATGTTAATAAGATTATTTTTTTACGCTGTGCTTACTTAAATGGAATGCTTTATCAATGATGTTTTTACAAAGATGAGATGCACCCGAAATTTAAGCTCTATTTAACATGAGTTAATAGGTCGATTGTTTATACGTCAATATGCGTATCACTTGGCGGATTAGTTTCACTAGCCATAGAATAATTTTAGGACGAGATGCTGAACTAAGCGGCCAATAAATTACTGGTTTTACCATACTATAGGGCATTATCCCTACCCACAGTAACCAATGACTCCAGAGTAGCTTCTTTTTCCAATTAAATTTAGAATATTTCCAGATTGACCAATATCCTTTGTAAGCTAAAACTAAAGGGGAATCAGAAGCAAAAGGATGATGGTGAGGATCTAGTCGTAAAGAAGCGATACGGTGAATCAAATGATTGGAGTCACGAAAGCTCAAATCCGGGCATACGTGATAGCCTAACTCAGTCGCCTTGCGTACTAAATAGTTATACTTGATAAAATCATGGTTGATAGACCGACGAAACCGTTCAATGGGAATGGTTCCCTTAGAAAAAGCCCACAAATTCTTCCCATGTTGTCGGTATGCCCCAAGGGGTTTTTCAATCGATACCACTTGCCCATAAAATGGGTTCAGGGTGACTAGATAGCCGTCAGCAGCTATGGTAAAGTCAGATTCAGGTATAGGAAAAATTTGAGCTAGTGCTGACCGTGCAAAACTATTGCCACTGGTTACAGTACCGCTGTACTTTCCCTTCTCCAACAAAATTGGCCAAACGGTGCCACTATCAAATTTTATGTCTGGAGCTGGAAAGATACCAATGAATTCACTAAGGGCATTGACCAACTCTAAACGATATTGCACCTGGACTACCCCTGGTTTCCAAACGGCGACCACTTCGGACACCGCATTAGGGAATAAGTAATCATCAGCATCTAAAAAAATTACAATCTCCCCACGGCTGACATAAAAACCGGCATTGAGTGCCGATGCTTGCCCACCATTTTTCTTGAGGATAGGAATAATTTTATCACCGTAGCTAGTGATAATCTCCTGAGAGTTGTCAGTGGACTCATCATCCACCACAATGACTTCTGTATTTGGATAAGTCTGACTCAGGCTACTGTCAATTGCTTGAGGTAGAAACTGACCGTAATTGTAGTTGTTGATGACAATGCTGACTAATAACTGAAAGTTTTCGTTCATTTCAATAGGTTTGGTTGTCGCTCTAATGGAATAAGCACCGAAAGAGCTACAGATGTGTAGAGCACCCAAAAGATATTGTTTTGTATCATCACTGACGTCTCAGTGATATTGGCTAACACGGTATAGGTTAAGAACAATAATGGCCAGAGATTCTCTGATGTTTTACTTACACGAAGCCAAGCAATAGCTCTTAGTAAACTAAAACTAAATCCAATTAGGTAGATTGATACTCCCAAGATTCCTAAAGCTAGCCATAGGTCGAGCAAGCCGTTGTGGGCGTTGGGAGCTGGCCACAATACTGCACGCCAGACATAGGCAGATTCACCATTAAAGCCATTCCAGAATGAACCATAGCCATAACCGAGCCACGGCTGTTTATTAATCATGTCCAACACGAAGGGCCATAGCTCTGTACGACCGGTCAAGGTAGCATCCTTACCGATTGCACCTAGCAAAGCGTCTGCATTATCTAACAACCAGATTAAGACGCTGCCTCCGAATGTTGTCATGGCAAATATAGTCGGAATCAGTAGGTCATATCGCCACCGTAACATCCGGTATAGATATAGAGATAGTAACATAATTATAAGACTAACCAGTGCAGTTTTGGAAGTTGTAAATAGTAAAAGAATTACGGAAAAGCCAAACCCCCCCCAGAACAGTAAATTATTTTTTTTGCCCCGAATAGCCAGGAGCAAAAATACAACTGCACTGGGCACCATGACTTTGCCAAGAACATTTTTATGGACGTATATTCCTCGCCAAGTTCCAGCATGAACTCCCCCCATAATCCCGTATTTCGGCAGAGCCACAATAAACATAAAACTGAGCAATACTGCTACTCCGAACGCCCAACCCAGCATTTCTAGCTGTTCTTTGATGGTGTAGCGGCTGGCGAGGTAAACACCAAACAAAGTTGTGCCAATTAGGGCAACAGCACGGTTGATGGTCGTTGTTGGTTCAGAAGACCAGAAAATAGATACTACTGCTATCCCCACCAACAGATTGAGCCACCTATCTTTACTGAGGACATAAAGTACCTTTTTCCACCGTAGTGTTAGGAGGAAAAAGGTAACGAGATAAATTAATACGAACAGCAATCTACTGAGGGAGGAATCAAATTCTTGTATGACATCCCCCTCACTTCTGCCTCCTGATAAAATTACAGTGAGTACTCCTCCTGAATAGAGCACCAAGGAAACAGTAGTGAAAATTGGTTCAAAAAATGCCAACAGTTTTCTCATGAACCCTGGTTTATA
>NZ_JAAHHU010001470.1:0-1243 GCF_010672095.1 Moorena sp. SIO3I6
CCTACAAGCTCCCATTAATGCGCGCTACTCGATCCTTTAAATTGATTGTAACCAGAACAAGGAATAGTGAAAATGAAGCAAATAACTCTAGACCTGCGACCACTCCTGAGGTTAACCCATCGGGAATTTGAGAAAATTGCAGCAGCTAACCGGAATTTGCGGTTGGAACTGACTGCTGATGGAGAACTAATTGTTATGCCCCCAACAGGAGGAAATACCGGTAGGCGTAATGCTGATATAACTTACCAACTGCAAGCTTGGAGTCGTCAGACCCAAGTTGGGGAAGTTTTCGACTCCTCCACTGTCTTTCAACTCCCCAATGGAGCAGGACGTTCTCCTGATGCAGCTTGGGTTAGCTCAGACCGATGGAACAGCCTTACTCTTGAGGAACAAGAAACCTTTCCACCTCTATGCCCTGACTTTGTGATTGAATTGCGCTCCAAAACTGATTCTCTGACATCTCTACAGAACAAGATGCTGGAGTATATGGATAATGGCTGTCGCCTCGGTTGGTTGATTAACTATCAAAATCAACAGGTTGAGATATTCCGGTCTGGTCAAGCAAAAGAGATTGTACAATCTCCCCAGATTCTTTCTGGTGAGGAGGTATTACCCGGTTTCCGATTGGATTTGAAGTTGATTTGGAAATAGGGTGACTTAAGGGCGTTTATCGCACTTATGAGATACAGCTTTTTTTGACCATGATTCCCTTTAAATCCTCTTTATTATTGCCTTTTGTCTTTATGTAAGCATTCAGCTGTCAGCTGTCAGCTTTCCGTAACAGAGATTAAACGAATGCTTACCTGTTTTATTCAAAAGCTGTTTCCTTAGCTTGCCGATAGCTGATAACTGATAGCTTACGCCTTAATTTAAAGTCTATTTGGTAAAATTCTGGTAACATTGTAATGTTGATTGGTCTGATTGAGATAACTAGACCGATTTTTTTTACCCTAAATTGCTGTACTCTTTACGAAATCTGCTTTTCCGGCTATTGTCTAACCAGGCGAGCCGTAAAACCTAAGAGCTACGACCTGAACTATTAGTAAATAACAATATCATAGTATAGCATAAGAAACTATAATCAAAACGTTATAGCATTGATCATAGCTATGAGGTACACAGGATTTTTTCCCTACTCCCTACTCCCGACTCCAGCACAACCCATAATGAAAGTACCTCACCCCATTGATAACTGCTATCTATGAACCTTGAAGACGCTCTGGAATTCGCCAATGCCTTAGTG
>NZ_JAAHHU010001471.1:0-1242 GCF_010672095.1 Moorena sp. SIO3I6
CATGGGATTCTCAGACTTTGCTGGCTCAACCGTGGTTCACTCCGTTGGTGGCTGGGCGGCTTTGATGGGAGCTGCCTTCCTCGGACCCCGTAGCGGTAAGTACGAAAACGGTGAACCTCGTGCTATCCCAGGTCACAACATGAGTATTGCCACTCTTGGTTGCTTGATTCTCTGGATCGGCTGGTTTGGCTTCAATCCCGGTTCTGAGTTAGCTGCTAGTGAGGCAGTTACCTATATTGCAGTAACAACTAACCTAGCCGCAGCAGCTGGTGGGATTACTGCTACCTTGACGGCTTGGCTAAAAGATGGTAAGCCAGACCTGTCAATGATCATTAACGGGATTTTGGCAGGATTAGTGGCAATTACCGCTCCCTGTAACAATGTCACTTATCTCTCAGCAGTGATTATTGGTGCTATTGGTGGCATCATTGTTGTATTCTCCGTTTCCTTCTTTGACAACATCAAAATTGATGACCCGGTAGGGGCAATTTCAGTCCACTTGGTCAATGGTATCTGGGGAACCCTAGCCGTTGGACTTTTCGCTAAAGATTCAGGTCTGTTCACCGCTGGTAGTGCTGGTCAGCTTGGCACCCAAATCATCGGTATTCTAGCGATTGGGGTCTTCACGGTGCTGTTTAGTGGCATCGTCTGGTTCGTGCTGAAACTAACCCTCGGTATCCGGGTGACACCAGAAGAAGAACTGGAAGGCTTGGATATTGCCGAACACGGTATGGAAGCTTACGCTGGATTTGTCAAGGAATCCAGTGTGATCCCTAGTTCTAGCATGGGTAACTTCAGTAGTACTACAGACATGGCTAGTAGCTCTGAATTTTAGCTTCCGGCAAAAGAAGCCCCACAACGAACATGCGCAGCATGAGTGTTTAAAGTTACCGTAAGGATAGTGGAGCCTTTATGGTTAGTCGGTTATGCGTAAAAGGGTTAAAACTTTTTGATTAAGGCTCCACTATCTATCGGTTTCGTCTCCAGGGATGAATTTTGCACAGAGTCTTTCACAAAAGACCAATCTATGTGTTATACTGGGAATACTGACTTTCAAAGCCGTTCGCGTAGCGTGGCCAAAGGCCATAAATGCTGGAAAGTTGGTCAAACATTATTAAACAAAAGACCAAAAAAACAGAGCGGCAGGGCAGTCCGTTCTTAAAGCCCAGCGCCTCCTAAGCAATAGCTGGATTGGCTGGGAAGCCCACACTGAACTCAAAGAGTCAGTGTGGGAGCTGTCAC
>NZ_JAAHHU010001472.1:0-1242 GCF_010672095.1 Moorena sp. SIO3I6
TTAGTCCAGATGGTCAAACCCTTGCTTCGGCTAGTTGGGATGGAACTGTCAAGCTCTGGAAGCTGGATGGTACCTTGTTCAAGACTCTTAAACATGGTGATGGAGTAAACGGTGTCAGTTTTAGTCCCGATGGTAAGCTCATTGCCACGGTTAGCTCTAGTAAAGCCAAAGTCCAACTTTGGAGGCTAGATGGCACTTTGCTCAAGACCCTTGAAGGGCATCAGGACTACATCAGAGATCTAAGCTTCAGTCCAGACAGTCAGATACTTGCTACCGCAAGTGGCGATCGCACTGTAACACTGTGGAGTCGGGAGGGCAACTTACTTGATACCCTTAAGGGACACAGTGATCGGGTTTATGGTGTAAGCTTCAGTCCAGATGGCAAAATGATTGCTTCCTCCAGCAAAGACAAAACTGTAATACTGTGGAGTCGGGAGGGCAAGTTACTCCATACCCTAGAAGGACATAGTAATTGGATCTGGAACGTCAGCTTCAGCCCAGATGGTGAAATAATCGCCTCCGCTAGTGAGGATGGAACTGTCAAACTCTGGAAAAAAGACGGCACTCTGTTAGAAACTCTAGAGGGTCATACAGCTAGGGTTTCCGACGTTACCTTCCATCCCAAGGGTGAAGTGATAGCCACCGGTAGCGCTGATGCTACTATCAAACTCTGGACTCGGGATGGTAAGTTGCTCACTACCCTGGAAGGACACCGAGATCGGGTCATGTCTGTAAGTTTTAGTCCAGATGGTAAGACTCTTGCTTCGGCTAGTGTTGATGGGGCAGTGACACTCTGGAACCTTGAAAACCAAACATTTAGTTCAGATCTAGATACTCTACTGAAGCTTGGTTGTGAGTGGGCCGGTGATTATTTGAGAACTAACCACGAGGTAGAAAAGAGCGATCGCTCCCTTTGTAATAAGATGGCTACTCAAAATTAAAGCAATCGGGTTGATCTGAAATATTAATATAAGTCAAAAAGGCATATATAGAGCAAGAAAGTATTCTATAGAATAATAAAGCACTCTGTCAACAGCAAAGGGAGTAACTCGACCATCTACCACCCACATTCCCAGACTGGGGCTAAAGTCCCTAAGCTGTTAAGAATCTAGTTGTATGACACACTCTAAGGGAAATCTTGGGTTTCAGCCTTAGAATTATCCTTGTTTAGATGTACAACCAATTAATCGGCTCTTAGTCGGCTCGTTTTTCATCCCCGGTCATTAGACGCGGGGTTTATAA
>NZ_JAAHHU010001473.1:0-1242 GCF_010672095.1 Moorena sp. SIO3I6
TGATCTTGAATGGGAAATAATCGAGCCTCTGTTGCCCAAAAAGAAGCAAACTAGGCCACCAAAGTGGAGCAAGAGGCAGATATTAGATGGTATCTTGTACCAACTCAAGAATGGTTGTAATTGGTGCGATTTACCTAAAGACTTACCTCCTTATTCCACAGTGTTTTGGTACTACAAACAGTGGCGAGAACAAGGAGTAATTGAAAACCTTAGGGACATCCTACATCGTCGAGTACGTGAGCAAGTAAAAAAAAAGGGCAATGGACAACCCTCATGATGATTGACTCCCAAGCAGTCAAAAACACCTGTAATGCCAGTGTCTCCTCCAAAGGATTTTGTTTTTACAAGTCTACCAATGGCATCAAAAGACATTTAGCAGTAGATACTTTGGGTTTTCCGTTTTTTAGCCATTGCACCAAAGCATCGGTGTCTGACGATGTTGGGTTGATTGAAATGTTGTCGGACAACATCGACTACTTCAAATCCAAGCCTGTCAATATTCCCAAAATTACCATATTGCTTGACCATGGATATCACCCAGAAAAACTGACACAGGAATTAGAGAAAATTTATCCTCAGATTATGAGCAAAATTAGATTTCAGCTTTCGGCTAAGCCATCCAAAGCTCAGAAGAAAAAAGAAGGTAAAACTGGGTTTGTACCAGTAAAAGCGCGGTGGGTAATCGAAAGGACTAATTCGTGGATGGAAAGATGTAAGAGTTTGGTCAAGAATTTTGAAAGGACTCTTGAGCATGCTAATACCAAGATTAGTTTGTGTTTTGTTCGACTGATGTTGAAAAGATTAGCTACTGCTTAAAAAGATCTCAAATAGGTTCTATAAATCACCAATGCTTGCTGCCAAGACTGTAATGCTTCTGGGAACTTACTGCGACCAAAGTGACTAATTCCCTGCTGATATAGTTTGCCCGCCTCTGCTTGCTTAAGGTCTACTTGAACTATGGCATCCCTAGGGGCTAAAGTCCCTTCTTGCTCTGGGCTAACCGTGTTTTGTTCTTGAGCCACTGGTGGTAAACTCAGGAATCTAGCCAAAACAGGGAGTTCCCCAGGGGTGAGGCAGACAGTGAGAAGTCCCAAAAATAAGACCTGCTTAAGTTTCATATCGGATATTGAATTATTCTCTACTTCCCTATATCTGAGAGATTCCTGAACCTATGCAATGATTCAGGGAGTCGGGAATCGGGAATCGGGAATCGGAAAACGGGAATCGGGAATCGGGAATCGG
>NZ_JAAHHU010001474.1:0-1241 GCF_010672095.1 Moorena sp. SIO3I6
TCTCAACTACGTATAAGGCAGGTTGAGTGTAGAGGGTTTGAGATAACTGATCGGACTCCCCTTGACAAATATCTAGGACAGACCAGCCTAAAATTTCCTCAGCTTGCTTAAACTTAACCTTTGCAGAGGGCAGGTCTAATAAGTCCACTCCCATACCTGGTACTTGAGAACCTTGTCCGGGAAACACCCATGCAGTCTTTATCATTTATTTATTATTTATTTGCCGTCAAGAATCAATTATCTGCTATTGCTGTACAATTTGGTGGTCTTATGGATTTGAATTCTCTCAGGTGCGTTGATTGCTGAGTGCTGATACCGAGTTGCATTCAAAGATAGTAGATTGCTTGGATAGGGAGATAGGGAGATAGGGAGATGGGGAGATGGGGAGATGGGGGGAAGAGAAAGTTGTACGTTTGACCGCAACTTGGTATGAGTGCTGAGTGCTGAGTGTTGATCCGGTTTACCCTGATTTATGCGGTGCTTATTGCTACCGATGGATAGCAATACTTTGGTAAACGGTGGCAACATCTGGGTCATTCGAACCATGGGCAATAAATTCTTGGAGGAGAATATCGGTAGAATAAGGCGGCTGGTAAACTGAGCACAACACTTACTCTAAATTAGGATACTACAGTAGCTCGGTATAAACCGGACACCAACTACGAGTAGTACACCACCGACGTAAGCATTCAGCTCTCAGCTCTCAGCTAATGCGTTACTTGAGGTGCTTTTGAATAAAACAGGTACGCATTGGTTTAATCTCTGTTACGTCAGCTGAGCGCTGACCACTGAGCGCTGACCACTGAGCGCTGAACGCGCACGCGTGCGCGTAGCGCATATGCTTACCCACCGACTAGCAAAGACATGGGATAATCAAAGGGTAAGCTAACTTTCATCATTGGCTGATAAACGATAGCTCTATAATTTAGAGGGACTCATTATCAATTCATCTGTCATAATTCATAATTTTTAAAACTCCAGTTTTAAAGCTGCCATTAATTGAGAAATAGTTGATGGATCCCCTTGACGGTAGTATCCCCAATTAAATTCAGCAATTTGTTCTAGTACTTTAGGATTAAAGTCTCCTTCGTTACCGTAACCAACAGTGAAAAAGGCAATTCGCTTCTCGCTGGAAAAGCCACTTTTTTCCAGTTCTTGAAACAGTTGCTCAAGACGAAGCTTAGAATCAGAATCTTCGCTATCGGTCAAAATTACTACAGCATTAATGGCACCCTCTCGGA
>NZ_JAAHHU010001475.1:0-1241 GCF_010672095.1 Moorena sp. SIO3I6
ACTAACTGCACGTATTGTTGGTAAGCGCGGATTTCTCGATCCACAGTTGCTAATGTCAAACCTTTCTCCAAAGCCTGGCTGATCAGCATCCTATCAAAGGGATCGCGATGGATCAGGGGCAATTTTGATAACTGAGTAACACTACCTTCATCAAGGTCGAGACTAGCAATTTGGTGAAGTTGACGCTGGTTTGGCAAAAACTTATCTGGTGGCTCTGGCAATGGTAGCTTACCCAGTTGATACTTGACTATTGCCTCCCAAACTGAAACAACACTCAAGTAGACTTCGTTATCTGGGTCGCGCATGATGTCTCGAACATCTGTCGATAGCATAGTGTCGCCACTGATGAACCATAGAAAAATATGCGTATCTAACAGAATTTTCACTAGTTCTCAAACCCGTCTAGAATCTCATCTGGCAACGGGGCATCAAAATCATCTGGCACTTTGAACTGGCCTAGACAGAGTCCATATGGACGTAACTGCTTTTGAGGAGTAGTTTCAGACTGCTGCTGTCCATACTTGCCCAACAAAAAATCAATGAAGTCTAATACCTGCTGCTGGAATACAGGTGGTAGCCCTTGCCATTTTACAAACAGCTCTTCCCTAGTTGTAGTAGGACTATCCATGATTTATTACCTTAAACTATAGTCCACTTTATTGTAGCTGGGAGAGAGTAGGAAATAGGGAACAGCGGATCTGGGAACAGGCAAGAGGGAACGCTGAGCTGAGTCCCGATCTCCCAACACTTTCGACAGTTGAGAAAACCGTTGCACTGGCGGCACAGTTGAGAGACTCGCCCCCGAAGTTCCTTTTTCTATCAATAGTGATCACAAAACCGTTGCACTGAGCGCACAGTTGAGACACTCCCTACTTCTAACTTCTGACTTCTAACTTCTGACTTCTAACTTTCGGACACTCCCCCCCGAAGTCCCGTTTCCGATCAATCGGTCTGCTGAAAACCATTGCACTGGCCGCACAGTTTTGAAAACCGTTGCACTGGCCGCACACTTCCGACACTCCCCCCTGCTCCCTTCGCTTAGCGTGGCCTAAGGCCTCAGCTCCCTGCTCCCTCGCAAAAAACCATTGCACTGAAAGCACACTTGAGAAAACCGTTGCACTCAAGACACACTTCTAACACTATTCCCTATTCCCTACTCCCTACTCCCTACTCCCTGCTCCCTTCGTGCTATACTAAAAGCGTTGGCTCTGGAACCGTGATCATGTACCAAATTCACTTGA
>NZ_JAAHHU010001476.1:0-1240 GCF_010672095.1 Moorena sp. SIO3I6
AACCCAACCAAAACGGTGAAATCTCTTCCTTTCAAGCTCTATCAACTGCCCTATCCGCTGGTGTTGGACTCGGTAGCATTGGCGGTGTTGCTTTTGCCATCAGTATCGGAGGACCAGGAGCTGCGTTCTGGATGACCCTTGCGGGGTTATTCGCCATGAGCAGTAAATTTGTAGAATGTACCCTGGCTCAAAAATATCGAGTGGTCAGACCGGACGGAACGATAGCTGGTGGTCCAATGTATTACATCTCGGCTGGTTTAGCCGAAATGGGATATCAAAAACTGGGCAAAATCGTGAGCATCGTATTCTGCATCTTGTGCATTACTGGGTCATTTGGTGGTTCGAGTATGCTTCAAGCTAACCAATCCTTGGAAATAACGGCCAGCGTAGTTCCCTGGCTGATCAATCGAGGCTGGTTTTATGGCTTAATTCTGGTTGCTCTAGTGGCATTGGTTATTATTGGTGGCATTCAACGTATTGGCTTAGTGGCTAGTACCATCGTCCCCGTCATGTGTGGGATCTACATTTTGGCATCCCTGTGGATTCTGATGGTCAATTTCTCCACCATCCCATCTGCCATCGAAACTATTGTGACAGAAGCCTTCTCTCCCCAAGCCGTTGAGGGGGGTTTGATTGGGGCGTTAGTACAGGGATTAAGGCGTTCAGCCTTTACTAATGAGGCAGGTATTGGTACATCTCCTATTGCTCACGCCGCTGCCAGGACTCAGGAACCAGTGCGGGAAGGAATTTTAGCCCTACTCGAACCCTTTATTGTTACTGTGGTCGTCTGCAATATGACTTCTTTAGTAATAGTCATCACTGGGGTATACAAAAATCCTGAGTTTGCTAACTTCGGTGGTGCCGAAATGACCGCCGCTGCTTTTGGGAGTGTAATTAGTTGGTTTCCAATGCTCCTAGCCATTTGTGTGTTCTTTTTTGCTTTTTCTACCATGATTTCATGGAGTTACTACGGTGAAATTTCTTGGGATTATTTGTTTGGTTCGAGAACTTTAATTGTCTACAAAGTATTATTTTTGATCAGCATCTTTATTGGAACTTTTGCTAACCCAGAACCAGTGTTTAATTTCAGTGATAGTATGCTTAATGCTATGGGTTTACCTAATCTTTTCGGTGCCTACTTCCTCTGTGGCAAAGTAGTCACTGAACTCAAAGACTATATGGAGCGCTTGAATTCTGGGAAAATAGTTCCCGTAACTCAATCGCAAGCATTCAGGTGATG
>NZ_JAAHHU010001477.1:0-1239 GCF_010672095.1 Moorena sp. SIO3I6
CCACCAGCAGATTAATCACTTGTTTACTAGTGAAAGGTAAGTTCATGTAGGGTGGGCAGTGCATCAGTTAGATTGATGTTTTTCTAAAGGGCATTGTTAGGCACTGCCCACCAGCAGATTAATCACTAGTGAGAGGTAAGTAAGATGAAAAGTGCATGTCGGTGGGCAGTGCATCAGACAGATTTTGAAGCTTGCAAAGGGCGTTGCTAGGCACTGCCCACCCTACGATTATAACTGACCGCTGACTACTATAAGTAACATGAAAAGTAAAATTTTTCACCTTAAAGTCATCAAAATCAAGTCAGGGTGTAACTTTGAGTTATCTTGGGAAAATGGTAAGACTATTTCTGCCATAGTAGATTATCCTCAAGACCTTGATCAAAGTTACCAAGACTGGAAACAGGCTTACATTAATTGTTACCGATATTTGCGAGTTATTAAAATAAAAAAAAGTGGTAGTATTCCATCCTCGAAGAAGGATCATGCTGGATTTTTGCGGGAAGCAGAAGCTAGGTTTTTATCACTATTTGATCGGTGGTTACGGGATGGAGAGTTATATTAAATTCGTGAGCAAATTGCTAATGCGGCTACAGATTCCTCTAGTAATCGTCGGTATTGGGTTGATATTCTCCTCACCTGTAACTGTGCTGAATTAACTCGCTTACCTTGGGAAGCTTGGGAAATTAGTAATACTAGGACTAATTTATCCAGATTCGGAACTATCCGGATTGCTCGGGTTTCTAAAACTATCCATGCTGGAATTAGTCATAATAAAATTATTACTTCAATCCGTCGCCGAGCCAGAGTTTTGGCTATCTTAGGTGATGAAAAAGGATTAGACTTTGAAGAAGACCGCAAGGCGTTAGCTCACCTGTCTAAGCTCGCTGACCTAAAATTTATTGGTTGGCAACCAGGAAAAGACTCTACTAGTCTTAAGCAGGAAATTGTTAAGGAAATTGCTAATCCTAGGGGTTGGGATATTTTATTCTTTGCTGGACATAGTAATGAAACTGCCTTGACTGGTGGGGAATTACATATTGCTCCTGATGCTTCTTTAGGGATTAATGAGATTAAACTACCCCTCCAACAAGGGATAGCTAATGGACTTAAGTTTGCTATTTTTAATTCTTGTAATGGTATCTCCATTGCCGAATCCCTAATTGCTTTAGGGTTACCTCAAGTGGCGGTAATGGCAGAACCTATTCACAATCAGGTGGCTCAAGTTTTTATTGTCCAGTT
>NZ_JAAHHU010001478.1:0-1239 GCF_010672095.1 Moorena sp. SIO3I6
TTACATCTGAGTCAGAATACCAGGGTTGATAATCTGCTTATCCTCATAGTTTCCCTGGTTTTGATGGAGTAGAAGCCACTTCGCCATATCAGTAACATTAGAATTAATAGAGCCAGCCGGACCACTGGTGTCAACATTGCGAAATGGAATGGCTTTAACTACGTCATCTTTCTCTCGATAAGGAAGAGAAAAATCGTCAGTCTCCTGGGATTTGACAACGGAAAAATTGCTGTCTCCCATCGACAAGGGATTAAAAATTTCCTGCTGAACAAATTCTTCCCAGCTGCTCTCGGAAATTTCACCGACTAAGTAGCCAGCCGTCATGTACATCAAATTTTGATACTGAAAGACAGTTCGCAATTCATGATTAGGTTCGAGATATTGTAAGCGCTCAACTATTTCTTTACGAGTTAAAGAACTGTTATACCACATGAAATCATGACGGGGTAAGCCAGAACGATGAGTGACTAGGTCACGGAGAGTCATGTGTTCACTAGCATAGGAATCGTATAGTTTAAACGTGGGCAGATAATGTCTAACTGGTTTATCCCAATCTAATTTTCCTCGCTCAGCCAAGATGCCCATAGCCATTGTGGTAAAGGCTTTAGTGCAAGACCCAATGGCAAAGAGGGTTTTAGAGGTTACTTTTAAGCCTTTTTCTACATCCCTAAAACCAAAGCCCTCACAAAAGATGATCTCGCTATCGTGAACAATAGCGACAGCCAGCCCTGGGACTTTCCACTCTTCCATTCTCTGGTTAATAAATTCACTAAGACCTTCCATTAGTTGCTCTCCATTGATGTTAATTTCAGAAGTTTCGACGTAAGCATTCAGCCGTCAGCCGTCAGCCGTCAGCCTTGGCCTTTGGCCACGCTACGGGAATGGCTGAAAGTTGTTCGGTGTAGCGTGCGCGTCGCCCATAAGCACCTCAAGTAGCGTGCGCGTCGCCCATAAGCTTACGTTTCGACGCCAGTTGCTCATCTGACTCCCCACACTTCCCACACTTCCCACACTTCCCACACTTCCCACACTCCTCCCACACTTCCCACACTCTTCCCACTCACCTTTCCGCAATTCCTCCTTGTCCGGTTTACTGATAATCTGTTAATTCACCCATAGGAGATATCGTGAAGCGGTTCACCGTTGGCGGTAAAATTAGATAAGATAGGTATATCTACTAGAGAAAAATTACTTATGGCTAGTGGTAAATCCCAGACTCCCGCAATTCTGTCTTACCGA
>NZ_JAAHHU010001479.1:0-1239 GCF_010672095.1 Moorena sp. SIO3I6
TTCAGTAAGTATTTGTTGGGATTGCTTGCCTCAACTGGGGAGCTAACACTCCCTAATTTGATCATGGTGTGTTGTTGAGCTAAGATTAAAATGCGATCAGCTTTTATCAAAAGTTTATACTTTACTTCCATTGATCATGCCGAAACTGGATATTATTCATAAGGCGGTGAAAAATGCACTGATTAAAGATGGATGGATAATCACTGACGACCCTATATTATTGAATATAGAAAAACAAAACTCTATGCCGATCTAGGGGCTGAAGGCCCGATTGCGGTTCAACGAAATGAACAAAAACTTGTGGTTGAAGTCAAAAGCTTTGTCGGTACATCAAAATGGCAAGATTTAAAAAAAGCTCTTGGTCAATAGGATATCTATCGCTATCTTCTGGATGAAACTGCACCTGAACGAAAACTTTATCTAGCTATTAGTAGCATTGCCTACAAAAACTTTTTTACTCAAGATGTGATTCAATTAATCGTCATTAGACATCAGAGGTTGTCTGAGAAGTCTAATTTGCTACACCTAAGCCCCCTAAATCCCCCAAGCGAGCAATCCCTCGCTTGGGGGACTTTTACCAGCAAATAGATTCTTGTTCCCCCCAGAATTGGGGGGCTAGGGGGGCAAAATTCAGTATCAAAAAACTTTTCAGATATCCTCTAAACTTACCTTAATTCTTGTAGATACTGAATTAGAAGAGGTAAGACAATGGATAAATTAGCCCAATACCCCAAAATTATTAAACAACTATTAAATGACTATATCGAATTATGTCAAAAACGTTCTCAGGAGGCGATTGATAATTTTCTGATTGCGGATGAAGCAAATGGTCACTATATTTGGATGAATTTAGGATGGCAAAATGGAGAAATAATTACGGTAATGACCGTTTATGTGCGTCTTCGAGAAGGGAAATTTTGGATTGAGGAAGACTGGACAGAAGAAGGAATTGCTACCGACCTTGTCCGTGTTGGAGTTCCCAAAGAGGATATTGTCTTAGCATTTCATGAGCCAAAAATGCGACAATACACAGATTTTGCTGTTGCTTAGGTGATCGCTTGATATTATTTGGTGGGCAAATGGACATGATCACTGCTGATCTGGTCAAATAATCAGAATTTGCCCACCCTACCCCTTTAATGTTCGAGAGAGTGTAGGAAGTCTTGTAGGGTGGGCAAGAGGATCTAACTCCATGGCCACACACAGGAGTAAAATCTTTTCTTCAAACAAGGATAAGTA
>NZ_JAAHHU010000148.1:0-13167 GCF_010672095.1 Moorena sp. SIO3I6
GAGGATATCCTTCACCTTACCCTGTCTGATGAACCAGAAGCAGGTAGTGTCGAAATTAGTCCTAACATTACCGCCGAACTCAATGAAGCAGGAGAATTAATTGGAATAGAGATTATCCAAGCAAGTTTCTTCATCCGAGACGCGATTCTAGAATCAGCCCAGGGGAAGCTCTTGAATCTTTCGGCTAAGCATTCAGCTTAGGGACTTGCGTGTAAAAAAAATACCAATTAAAGTAGGGTGGGCAAAGTTATCTTATCTAGAAGACTCATTTTAACCAAAATGTTTTTGCCCACCCTACAAGCTAAAATCTGGTCTTTTATTTTTTGGCTACTTGCGTGTAAAAAAAATACCAATTAAAGTAGGGTGGGCAAAGTTATCTTATCTAGAAGACTCATTTTAACCAAAATGTTTTTGCCCACCCTACAAGCTGAATGCTTACCAAACCACACCAAGTATAGGAAACTTACTTACTTGCTATCTCAGATTTTTGGTTTAAATCTTCCACTAACTTTACTAGATCACCATTAGTCTCTGCCCATGACTCCCGCTCATTCCTAATTTTACCGAGGTGGGATTCAACATTGTCTGGTGTAATTAGAACACCAAAATCCTCTGGAACAGTGTGAGCTTGATAACTGAATA
Organism: Moorena sp. SIO3I6; assembly: GCF_010672095.1. Taxonomy (NCBI): domain Bacteria; kingdom Bacillati; phylum Cyanobacteriota; class Cyanophyceae; order Coleofasciculales; family Coleofasciculaceae; genus Moorena; species Moorena sp. SIO3I6. The sequence goes on from NZ_JAAHHU010000148.1 coordinate 643, forward strand.
GGCGATTCAGGATTAGATCACCTACTTCTTCGCGATAATGAGAGCTATCCCAATAGTTTTTCATCTCTTCGCTAATCGCTTCTGTGGTAATGCTGTTATAGCCAGAGAAATCCCACACTGGTGTAATCTCCACTAATTGACGTTTCCATTCTTCAAACACTGGCCAAAGTCTGGTAACCCGAAGACTTTCCCATTGAGTAGCATGGGATGGTGATATAAATACTTTTAGCTCTATCCCTTTTTCCTTACAGGTATCGACAATGTCTTGAAGATCATTCAAAAAACTAGCGGAAAGTCGATATTCTTTATAATAGCCCTCACTTGTCATTAAGCCCTTGAGCATCTCCTGAAACCCTGCTGGTAAAGGTTTCTTGGGCTTATTGTTATAAATAAAACGCCTACCATTGGCATCATAGAGAAAGTAAGCCTTTGAATTGATACTAGAACTTAGAGTGGCTCTACTAGCATTAAGCGCGTTTAGGGATAGGGTCGAATTAATCAACTCTTGCAGGGGAATAGTTTCTTGATTAATAAGACTTTCCTTAAAATCTGGAGCATTAGTTTTCAAGTCATTGAACATGAAAAAGTCAATACCAATCACAACGGTTTTTAAATCCGGTTGATTAGTTAGAGCATGGTCAAAATAACGTTTAACTTCATACATATTTGGACCAACTAGTGCCAAATTGTATCCGGACTTTCCTGGTTCCAGTCCTGGGTGGTTTGGGTTAAGTCCCAGGTCAGTTCGTGATGAACCTAACAAAACGATTTTGGGTTCATTACGAATAACATCTATAGCCTTGAATAGTCTAACATGGTTAAATTGTTCAGGTTTTAACTGATTTAGACCGGGTAACTCTGGGCTATTTATAACTCCGTAAGGGTCAACAGCAGCGTTCAATAAGCCAAACCCAAATAAACTGGGAAAGGTAACTGCTGCCAAGGTTAGGTTAAATCGACGATAGGAGTTCATATAGATAGGATTGCAATTGCTATAGTGCTATTTGCTTTTTAATTTTAACAGTGAAAATATGGGATGAAACAAAAAAAACCTCAGCTGATCCTGAGGCTTGTAAGCTATATCTGCTTGAGTAATTGTAGGAGTAATTGTAGGGTGCGTTACTAACGCACTCTACTTAGACAACACTTAGACAACAGTTAAGTTAACCTGTGCTACCACATCGTTGTAGTCTTGGTCACCACCACCAAACAGATCCTCGAAACCAAAGGTGTTATCCCCTAGCAGGCGAACGTGGTCAACTCCATCTGGGTTAGCCCCCACGAAAGCAAAGAAGGCATTCAGGTCGGAATCCTCTTGATCTGCATTAGAAGGATTATCAGCTAGGAACTCCGCTACTGTACCATCGGAAATCAGGAATGGAGCCAGTATTACCCCACCGGATACTCCAGCACTTAAGTCTACCCGATTGGATAGTGCAGCTTGTGCATAACCAGCATTACCAACACTAATACCGTTAACTGTGCCACTTTCATCATCAATCCGATACCAGCCAACGGTATTATTGAAAGAAGCTTCACTGTTGACCACAAGACTACCAGTAACTGTACCAGTCACGTCCCTCAAATCCAGCAGTTCCCGTTGCCCTTGAATCTGGGTAGTGCCTACTCCCACTGGCGGAGTCGAACCTGAACCGTCTGAGACAACTACAGTGGCATCATTGTAGTCGAAGTCATTGCCATCTTCAAAGCCCAAGGTTAACGAACCATTGCCATTGTCAGTGACCTGTACATGGTTCTGACCATCGCTATTAAATGAAGCACCACTAAAGAATACGTTGGAGGTAGGATCCTGTCCCCCTAGCACCCCATCTTTAGAGCCACCTTGGATTACGTAGAATACCAGGTTATCGTTGACGTCAAAATTGTCGATGATGCGGGTGGGTTGAGCACTACCTAAACCGTCAGGGAGAACAGAGAAAATTGTCTTAGCCTGAGATAGAGCAGCTTGTACATAACCACTCTGACCAGGGGCAATGCCATTGATTGTACCTTCGGCACTATCAACAGCAAATACTCCAATTTCACTGACCTCACCAGCCTCGCGACCTGTAAGAGTGAATTGGAGTTGGGATGTTCCAGCCGTGTCGCCGGTAATCGTGAAAGTATTATTGGCATTCTGAGTCAGAGCCGAGGATACCGGACCACTCTCTTCAATGGTAATGTTAACAGTGGCTGTGCTAGTACCCCCATTGCCATCCCTTACCTCGTAAGTCAAGCTATCAGTCCCAGTGAAGTCCGCATTTGGCGTATAGATAATAAAGTCATCGGTCAGATTATCCGGAGTGCCATTATCATTGACTGCTGCCGTACCGTTACTTGGATTCGTGACAATGGTAAAGGTTAGCGGATCTCCATCAGGATCAGAGTAATTAGCTAGAACATCAATGGTAACTTCAGTGTTTGGCTCAGTGGTAGCAGTATTGTTACCGCCTGTCACTACTGGAGCTTGATTAGCAGCAGTGACATTAACGTTAACGGTAGCTGTGACTGGATCATTGATGCCATCACTGACCTGGTAGGTGAAGGTATCAGTCCCAATAAAACCATTATTAGGAGTATAGATAATGGTGTTATCTTGATTGACTACTGCTGTGCCATTAAATTGCTGCTGTTCAATGGTTACAGTCAGCCCATCGCCATCAGTATCAGTGTCATTAGCTAGGACATCGATAGTAACTGCAGTGTTTGGTGCAGTGGTCGCAGTATCCTCTACCGGTACTGGAGCTTCATTAGCAATGACATCAACACTAACGGTAGCTGTAACTTCATTGACACCATCACTGAGCTGATAAGTGAAGGTATCAGTGCCAGTGAAGTCCGCATTTGGCGTATAGGTAATGGTGTTATCTGGATTGACTACTGCTGTGCCATTACCGCCCTGAGCGTCAATGACCACAGTCAAGGCATCATCTTCAGCATCAGTGTCATTAGCTAGGACATTGATATTAACTGCATTGTTTACGGCAATAGTAACAGTATCCTCGGTGGGTACTGGAGGTTGATTAACAGCAGTGACATCAACGTTAACGGTAGCTGTAACTTCATTGACACCATCACTGACTTGGTAGGTGAAGGTATCAGGCCCAGTGAAGTCCGCATTTGGCGTATAGGTAATGGTGTTATCTGGATTGACTACTGCTGTGCCATTACCGCCCTGAGCGTCAATGACCACAGTCAAGGCATCATCTTCAGCATCAGTGTCATTAGCTAGGACATCGATAGTAACGTCGGGATTGCCATCATTACTAACAGTGTCATTTACTGCAACAGGAGCTTCATTAATTAGGTTGAACTCAATATAGTCAAGTCGAAGAAATTCATTCTCGTCACTTTGCCCGTTAATGGTGATTTGAGTGCCCTCGGCAATAAATATGCTTTCAGTAACGGTTATATTCTTGAAAGTCTCAGCATCAGGTAAAGTACCAGCACCAGGATTGGGATCATTGAGAGTGAATGAAAACGTCTCATCACCAATAGTGACATCGAATTGGCTATTCCCGTCTGTCTCATCAGCAACGTTTAAGATAACCTCGTAAGTGCCACTGGGCAAATCTAAGATTGTATTTGTAGTCGTAGCACTGCCCTGACTATTCCTATTAGGTAAATGGATTACTATTCCACCTGATGCATCGGTATTATTTTCCTCTGTAAAATTAGTTAGAGTAAAGCGGGGGTCTTCAAATTCAAATCTTGCCATAATATTTCGTCTTAAAAAACTCCTCGGTTGCTAAGGCTGTGGGCACTTAACGTTGACAATGATGGTAAGCATATGCGCTACGCGCAGGCTACGCCAACAGCTATTAGCTAAAGGCCTTTGGCCACGCTACTTGAGGTGCCCTCAGCAGCGGTCAGCTGATAGCTGATAGCCTTTGATATCAAGAGAATAAGTCCATAGGTTTGTTTTTACGGGTGACCCTGGCGTTACATCCAGGTCATAGCAAAATTGCTGTTGAACTTATCATTAATAGCTGATAGCATATAGTGGATAGCACAACGCTGAATGCTTATCTAATGATCTACCAATAAATAAATACCTACTTACCTCCAGATATCCGGATTTATTTTCCAGATTTATGGCAAAATGTCAGATGCCATAAGACAGTTTTAAGGATGCTCTTATCTTAATTAAAAATATTCTTGGATCCGAAAGGTTATTAAGTATTTATTGCCTTCGTCTTGTTTATATTTTTAATTAAACATCTTAATTACAATGAAGCGATCGCTAGAAAAAATTTATCCCGTAATATCCCCTAGAAAAAGGAAAGAGCTTTGCCATACCTGCTCTTCCCTTGCTCTCCAAAAAATACCTTACTCATTGATGTCATGAGTTTTGGTTAATGTCACTAGTATTCGGTTAAGTTTATCAAGTCTTTATAGTAGTAATTTTCTATTTCTGCTAAATAAGGGAGTAGGGAGTAGGGAGTAGGCAATCGGGAATCGGGAATCGGGAATCGGGAATCGGGAATCGGGAACGGAGAAGATTTAGGGTTGTGGAACAGGCATCTTGCCTGTTTCAGCTGAAAATAGCGAAACCCCAACTGGGGATCCCCCCTAACCCCCCAAAACAGCGGGGGGAACACTCACCCTGTTTACCACACTTACCACACTCCCTGCTCCCTGCTCCCTGCTCCCTGCTCCCTACTCCCTACTCCCTCAAAAAAAGTTTGTTACAAAAAATTAAAAATATGCTATGATATAATATTTTTTGTGGTAAACTAAAAATGTGGACAAAATAAAGTCCATGGGAAGAGCCAGCCTAAGAGTTTTCGCAGGCTGCAGGCTGGCTCTTGGTCCCCCTTACAGGAGATAACTTAATTTTATGTCCCATAGACGCCTATACCCATGGGTGATGGTGAGGTTGTTACCACCCATGCCACCAATGGTTTTCGCTCGGTTCGACAACCCTGCTGATGCTAAGGGCTATGTGCAGGCTCTGAAAGCCTTGATGCCTGGTGCCAAGTTTCTAATTTTTCTTGATCACGGAGTAATTCCGTAGCACAGGCAGTTGTGTGGCACAGGCATCTTGCCTGTGACATAGGGAATAGTTGTGTGGCACAGGCATCTTGCCTGTGACATAGGGAATGGGGAATCGGGAATCGGGAATCGGGAGTAGTTGTGTAGAATAGGCTTCGATGCTGTGAGGAAAATATTGATCACAGGCAAGATGCCTGTTCTACCAAGAACCTAATTCCAGCCACGAGGTCAAATAGGTGGGGATCCCCCCTAACCCCCCTTAACAAGGGGGGGACACTTCCCACACCTCCCATAAACTCCATGCTTCCCACACTCGCGATTCCCGATTCCCGACTCCCGACTCCCGACTCCCGACTCCCGATTCCCGATTCCCAATTCCCGACTCCCGATTCCCGACTCCCGATTCCCTGTTCTATATAATAGTCACTAAAATTGGTATAATTAAAACTAACCTTCGGGGAGCATCGTAGTGTCAAAGGCTTGCTGGACTTAGGGTCTAGCGCCAACATTTTCATATATTGACCTTACTAACTCCGTGGGAAACTATCACCATGCCCCATAGAGGCGATGCCAACCGCCCAAAGCTTTTCCCTACCGTTAAGACTATTGTTACCCAGTGCCTATGTTGTTTGTTAGCACTGCTAGTAGCAGTATTTTTGATTGTTAACGGGAGTCACGCTAACCCATGCGTTTACTCTCACGAATCACACCCTGAGCCAAAATCGTGGCAGCTCAAGGGGATTGTGGCAGCACTGGATGACCCCGACCCTGAGGTATGGGTTAAAGCTTTGGACAAATTGTCTAGGTATAAATTAGATCAACTCAAGCACCCCCTTGAGATTCCTAACGAGAGAATTGAGCAGATTGCAGAGTTATTGGCCTATAAGCATGAGAGTAAGGATCAGACCGAGAATGAGAGAAAGTTGGTTCAGTCCAGAGTCCGTGCTAGTGCAGCAGAAGCTCTCGGTGAGATAGGACCAGCGGCCTATAAGTATGCTCCGCAAATTGCTGAACTGTTAACCGACGAAAATAGTGATATCCATGATAGTGCGGTATTGGCTCTGGGGAAGATGGGAGCAACCGCCTCTGAGTACATTCCCAAAATTGCCAAACTTTTAATCAACTCAGATGGTAATGTCAGTTATAGTGCCGCAAAAGCTCTCGGGCAGATGGGAGTAGCTAAAGACTACGCTCCCGAAATCGTTGAACGTTTAACCGGCTCAGATAGTGATAGTGATGTCCTTGCTAGTGCGGTATCGGCTCTGGGTCAGATGGGAGTAGCTAAAGACTACGCTTCTCAAATCCTTCCACTTTTAACCGACGAAGATTCGAGTGTCGGTTATAGTGCGGGATGGGCTCTGGGTCAGATGGGAGCAGCTGCCTCTAAGTACGCTACCCAAGTCGTTGAACTTTTAACCCACTCAGATAGTGATGTCCGTTATCATGCGGTATCGGCTCTGGGTCAGATGGGAGCAGCCGTCTCTGAGTACGCTCCCCAAATTGCGAAACTTTTAACCCACTCAGATAGTCATGTCCGTTCTAGTGCGGCATATGCTCTGGGGAACATGGGAGCAGCCGCCTCTGAGTACGCTCCCCAAATTGCCAAACTTTTAACCGACTCAGATTGGAAGGTCCGTAATAGTGCGGCATCGGCTCTGGGGAACATGGGAGCAGCCGCCTCTGAGTACGCTCCCCAAATCATTCCACTTTTAACCGACTCAGATAACCATATTCCTCATAGGGCGGCATCGGCTCTGGGTGAGATGGGAGCAGCGGCCTATAAGTACACTCCCCAAATCGCCAAACTTTTAACCGACTCAGATGACCGTGTCCGTGCTAGGGCGGTATACGTTCTGGCGCGGATGGGAGTAGCACCATCTGAGATAGCTCCCCAAATCCTAGAACTTTTAACCGAATCAGATTGGAATGTCCATTCTGCGGCATATGCTCTGGGTGAGATGGGAGCAGCACCATCTCAGTACGCTCCCCAAATCGCCAAACTTTTAACCGACTCAGAGAGTTATGTCCGTGATAGTGCAACAAAAGCTCTGGAGCGGATGGGATCATTTGAGGTAAAAAACTTACTTTATGTATTGAATGAAGTTTACCGGTACCAAAGAGAAGCACCAAGCTTACGTTTTCTGGCCTATTTCCTCAGTGGTGGGGAAAAAGACTCACTGCTCTTAATCAAGTGGCTGGGCTCACCTGAGAAATATCCCCATGAAATTCGGGTCATCAATCACCAAGAAGGGTTGGACGTTCTCAACCTATTTGCCGACATCTGGGAAGATACCCAACCTCTGTCTAAACTGCGCAAAGACTTAGAAAGGCAGATTGCCATAGTTGTTAACAAGGTGAACTGGAAGCAAGCAGATATGGATCTGCTCAAGAAACACTACAAAAATCTTAAGTCTATAGACTCCCAACTTGCTGCCGCCGTCAATGCCAAAATTATTGCCTTAGAAGGAAAGCACTGGTTTCTGATTGGGTTTCAGGTTTGGCTAGTCCATGTCAGTGGCTGGTTGTTGCTGATCATCATTTATCCTCGTTCTCTGCAAGTCCAAGGCCTAATCTGGGACTGGAAATTTCGCACCATTGTGGGCTTAGGCTATATCAGCATCGCTCTGACCTGGATTCCGTGGTTGCGCTACCGATTACTCGCTCCCTTCCGTAAGGTGCTGGTGGCCGATGCTAGCTTAGATAGCTTCGATCCCCAGGCTTACTTTCCCGAGTCTCACGTTAAAATTACACGAGCCACCCATACCCAACCGATTCAAACTGCCATTGCCCAACTCCAGTCTCCCGTGGTTCTGGTCGGGGAATCGGGATTGGGCAAATCCATGTTTCTCCGGAATTTAGTCAAAACCTCGGGGCGGCTGGCGGTGTACTTGCCAGCCAGCCAATGTGCCGGTGGTGTGCTGGAAGCGATTCAAGCTAAATTGCCCATCGCTGCTGAGGACCCATTATTCCTACAAAGCCTGATTAACTACAATACCCTAGATATCTGCATTGACGGACTCAATGAAGTCAGCCCAGACACCAGAGCTACCATTAATACCTTTGTGGAGCATCACGTCCAGGGGCATATTATCCTCACCACCCAACCCTTGGAATGGACACCCCCAGCTACGGCCAAAACCTACGTGCTGCAACCCCTCAAGCGCCAGCAAATTGCCGATTTCCTCACCTCTCGCCAAGGGATTTTGCCGGAGGATGCCCCGGTATCGGGTGTGGCCTACGAGCAAGCCTGTGACGACTATCTGGCCAGCCAACTCCAGCAAACCCAATCCAAACAGGAGTTAGCGGCAGTACGTCGGTTTCTGTCCAATCCCATGGATTTGACTTTGGTGGCGCAACTGTTGGCCCAGGGCAAAGACCCGGATTTGCTGAACTTGCAACAGCAGCAGTATGAGATCATGGCAGAGGACTATCAACAGATTCACCTTTGTCCCTTTCCCCTGGCTGAATTTGCTGAAACCGTTTATCAGATGCGCCTCCATGATCAAATTACCATCCCAGAAGAGGGCTGCTTGGATGAGTTGCATTGCATGGAACGGTATAAAATGGTACTGACTCGTCAGCAGAAGGATGGGTTTGGTCGTACCTATCGGGAATGGAAGTTTCGTCACGATAAAATCCAGGAATACTTTATCGTCCAGACCTTCCTGAAAACCGAGAATCGAGAACGTCAGCACGAGCATTTGAGTGACCCCCGATTTCGCGGTGTGTACCTGCTGCTAGCCACCCTGTTGGAGGTTAACCAAGCTCTGGTCTTACGGGAAACCCTGATTCAATCTGCTGCGGAAACTAAAGACCATGCCGTCAGTGACCAATTCATCCAGCGGTTTAATTCTCGTCAAGAGCTAACCCAAACCACCAACAACCATGGCGTGCTTGCCCTTTACCAGAAGCATTACCAAGACCTGATCGAAATTGCTAGACTACAAGCCAGCCGACTTATCACTGTTGAAAACAACGCTATGAGTGAATCAACCTCAGACTCTAATCACTCCAACTATCATTCCAAGTATCAGTTTCAATACGATCGATCTCAGTCTCAAAATAACTTTGTCGATGGGACTCAAAGTGAGGTTAATCAAGAAATTGGTAGTCAAACTAAACACAATTATGCCCCGGAGAAAAACCAAACCCTAAGCGAAGCCGCCGCCGAAATCCAACAATTATTAAAACAATTAGAGCAAAGTAACCCCAATGCCACGGATTTAGAAAAGACAGCGTTTGTGAATATTGCGATTCCAGCAAGTACTAAACAACGGTTGCTTAGTGCCTTAGAAAGTGGTGGTAAAGAAGCCCTTAAAGAATTATTAGATAATCCCTATGTGAATGTGGGCATGGCGATTGTGGAAGGATGGCAGAATCCATCTTAGGGAACAGGGAACAGGGAACAGGGAACAGGGAACAGGGAACAGGAAGTTGTGTGGCACAGGCATCTTGCCTGTTCTACCAACAACCCAATTCCGATTCCCGACTCCCGACTCCCGACTCCCGATTAAATTCAGAAAATAACCTCTACTACCAAGTCATCATAGTCTAAATCACCACCACCAAAGGTATCCTCGAAGCTAAACCGATTGTCCCCTAGTAGGCGAACGTGGTCAAATTGATCAGGGTTAGCAGGTAAGAAACTAAAGTAAGCATTCAGACCGGAACCCTGCTGATTCGTAGGATTCTGAGTCAAGAACTCTTCAACAGTGCCATTAGCAATTAGGAAGGGAGCTAACAATACACCACCAGATAGCCCACTGGCTAAATCGACCTGGTTGGAAACTGCAAGCTCTGCATAACCCGCATCACCGGGGTTGAGATTGCCAATTTTACCACTAGCATCATCAACCTGATAAAAGCCAAAGCTATTCTCAAACACAGCTTGACTACTAACCACAATCTCAGGTGTTACTGTTCCAGTCACATCGGTTAAATCCAGTAGCTCCACTTGCCCTTGAATCTGAGGACTGCCTGTCCCCACAATCGGAGTCAAAGCCGAAGCGTCTTGAACCGTTACCACTAAATCATCAAAGTCTTGATCATCAGCATCTTCAAAGTTTAAAGTCAAGACACCGTCACTATTAGTCTCGCTTTGGATATGGTCTAAACCATCGCTATTGAAGGAAGCATCACCGAAGAATACAGAAGCATTTTGTCCTGCTAGCACTGCCTCTTTCGTGCTATTTTGTACTAGGTAAAATCCTAATTGATCCCCTACATCAAAATTGTTAATCAGACGAGTAGTTTGACCACTATCTTCAGGATTCAACAGCACAGAGAAAATAGTCTGAGCATTAGATAGAGCCGCTTCCACATACCCTTCTTGACCAGGAGCAATACCATTAACTGTACCTTGGTCATCATCGGTGACAAAAACTCCAATTTCATTGACATTAGTAGCGTTTCGACTAATAAAGGAGAATAGGAGTTGAGCGTTGCCAGTGGTGTCACTAGTGATAGTAAAAGTATTGTTAGGGTTCTGAGTCAGAGTCGAAGGAACAAAGGTAGGGATCGAGTTAACAGTAATATCAACAGTCGCTGTATTTTGGTTGCCGTTGCCATCAGATACCTGATCGATCGCTGTATCAAGGCCGCCGTTGCCATCAGATACCTGATCGATCAAGCTATCATTCCCACTGAAATCTGGATCAGGAGTATCAGTAATAACGTCATCATTAGTATTATCCAAGGTACCGTTATTGTTAACCACAGCAGTACCATCTGGTGCATCATTTACAGGAGTAACAGTAATGTTAACGGTAGCGGTGTCAGCAGGGTTAACGCCATCGTTTAACTGATAAGTAAAACTATCCAGTCCATTGTAGTCGGGATTCGGAGTGTAAGTAATAAAATCATCGGTTAGATCATCAGGAGTACCATTGTCATCTACTACTGCACTACCATTACTGGGATCACTAATAACAGTTAGAGTGCTGTCTCCCTCAGTATCAGTGTCATTATCTAAGACGTTAATCTTAACGGTTGTATCTTCAGTGGTTGTGGCGGTATCATCTACTGCTACCGGGAGTTCGTTGGTCAGGTTGAACTCCATATAGTCAAATCGGATGAATTCATCACCATCAGTAGTACCTTTAACCTCGATCAGGTCTCCATTACGGATAAACGTGCTGGAGCTAATCTGCAAAGGGACGAAAGTGGAGGCTTCGGGGATACCGCTAGCAGTAGAGGAAGGATTATTAAGAGTGATTGTGGGAAAGACGGTACTGCCAATCCTGACATCGACGGTGCTTTCTCCATCTATTTCGTCAAAGATGCCAATGATTACTTCATAGCTACCAGTGGGCTGATTAAAGCTTGTGCTAGCAGTACCAGGGGGGAAAGCAGTATTAGTAACAGGATCAAATAGACTGATTAGTGCGCCCCCGGAGGCATCAGGATTAGCAGTAGTTACAAAGTTAGTTATATTAGAAAAATTTTCGGCTTCAATTCTCGTCATAGTCTTGTAGTCTCCAACCTTTATCTGTGTTTAAAGCTATGGTAATTTTAGTTGGTAATTTTGGGCAGCAAGTAATACGCTAGCAAGTTGATATCCACTCAATCCCCATGATCCCGATACCCTTTACAGAGTCATGGGCAAGAATAGACTACTATGCTAAACCTTCACAAAAGCACCGATTATTACAGCTAATGAAAAATATGATCAATCTGCCGCTGTATTAGTTACAGGGTTTTGATTTTTCGTTTTTCAAAACCTATCTAAATGACGTAGATGCTCCACCAAAATTCTTTTGCTGACATAGTCTCAGAACTATACTATAGTCTTCCCCCAAGAGCTTGAGTTTTTGCGGTCAAACAATCCTTTATTCATTGATGACATAAATTGGGTACTATGTCACCATGGAATGTAGTAATTTTATCAAAACTTTATCCTATTGTTACGGATATGAAAATTGGTCAATATTTTCTCTGACTAGAGAATAATTAATGCGATCGCGCTGCAGGTAGAGAATAGGAAACAGGGAATAGGGAACTTCTGATCAGGGAAAGAGAGGGAGGTGTGGGAGGTGTGGGAAGTGTGGGAGGTGTGGGAAGTGTGGGGATAGGGAGGTGTGGGGAGATGGGGAGATGGGGAGATGGGGAGATGGGGAGATGGGGAGATGGGGAGATGGGGAGATGGGGAGATGGGGATTCAGATCAGCAACTGGCTCTCCAAAACCGCGCTACCTCGCTGCATTCTTTCGTCCCTTGAATTTGTAAACACCATTATACCAATTCCTATAATTCTACGGGTATAAACAATACCGAAAATCGACTTTATATATACTTTAATATAACTATTCTGATTTTTTTTATAGCTTTTATCATAGTCATGAGGTACAGAGTTTTTTACCTATTCCCTATTCCCTATTACCTATTCCCAGAGCCGCTGTTCCCTGTTCCCTATTCCCTATTCCCTATTCCCTATTCCCTATTCCCTATTCCCTATTCCCTATTCCCTATTCCCTATTCCCTATTCCCTATTCCCTATTCCCTATTCCCTATTCCCTATTCCCTATTCCCTAT
>NZ_JAAHHU010001480.1:0-1237 GCF_010672095.1 Moorena sp. SIO3I6
TGTTGAAGGTTGAAGGTTGAAGGTTGTTTGGGGTTGAAGGTTCAACAGTCAAAGGGCTAACCTTGGCCAAAAGGCCACGCGTGCGCGTTCAACCTGCTAACTTTCAACCTGCTAACCTTCAACGGGCTAACCTTGGCCAAAAGGCCACGCGTGCGCGTTCAACCTGCTAACTTTCAACCTGCTAACTTTCAACGGGCTAACCTTCAACCTGCTAACCTTCAACCTGCTAACCTTGGCCAAAAGGCCACGCTACGCGAACAACTAATCACCTATCAACGAAGACCACTGCTCCAATGACCACTGACTCCAAGACCACTGATTCAAGGGCCAGGTGATGAAGATTGCTAATAAGCTGATTCCTAAAAGGATAGTCAGTACATAAAACTGTGATTTACCGGAAACGCTGTATTTTAGGCTTTGACCACTAAATACTGTTCCTAAACCAACCAGATTGACTAACCCATCAACGATATATCTATCAACCCAAGCTGTAATTTTGGAAAATAGGAGAACAGCAAACACGATGGTGTAACGATACAGTTCGTCGAGGTAAAAGTCATAGGCGAATAGGTCTTGGAACAATTTCAACGGCATCCGAATTGACCGCGACCAGGTTCTGGGTAGGTAAATTAAAGCCCCTGCCGTGCAACCTACGACACCAGAGATTATCAAGCTTACCTCCGCTAGGAGATTGAGATCGTTCCATTCCGATAGCAATTCCATCGGACGTATTAGCACTGGTACCAGCAATGTCAGTATGGTTAACGCTACCATTGGTAAAGCCATAGCCCAAGGTACTTCTGGTGCTCGACGGGTCTTCGCTTGGGGTTTCCCTAGGAAAATTAGCCGAAACACCCGAACTAAACCTAAGGCAGTAACTGCGTTAACGAAGAGAAAGGGTATGACCAGAAGAGGGGCGTCAAACCAAAAGGCGTTAATCCCTTCACTCATTGCCCAAAAGCCACCCAGGGGTAAAAGTCCAATCAGACCAACCATACCCACCGCAAAGGCAGTGCTAGTAGCGGGCATTTTTGACCCTAAGCCCCCCAATTCAGCTAAATTTTGGTTATTGGTGTTGAAGATTATCCCCCCGATGCTCATAAACATCAGGGCTTTAGCAAAGGCATGGGCAACCAGTAAAATCACACCAATATCAGCGCGCTGCATTCCAACCGCGATAAATACTAAACCAATGTAAGCGCTGGTGGAATGGGAAAGCGATCGCTTAATATCGATT
>NZ_JAAHHU010001481.1:0-1237 GCF_010672095.1 Moorena sp. SIO3I6
TGTGGATGGTAGAGCAAGGAGCTTGCCAGTTGGTACTAATTGGACGTAAAGGGCTGCCCCCACGGGAAGATTGGCCTAACCTGGATCGAAAGAGTAATGAATGGAAACAGGTTCAAGCTATTCAACTCATGGAAGAAAAGGGAGCTAGCGTAACAGTGTACGCATCTGATGTTACCGACCAAGCTCAAATGTCCTCAATTATTAAAGGGATCGATACTGCTCAAAAACCACTACGGGGTATTATTCATGCGGCTGGCTTAAGTGGCGAACACAAATTAAGTCAGATGAATTATAAAGTATTTGAATCTTTGCTTTCCCCTAAGACAGTTGGAACCTGGGTTCTACATCAACTAACTAAGGAGATTAGTCTAGACTTTTTTATCTGCTTTTCTTCAATTGCGTCAGTATGGGGTTCCCTAGGTCACGGACATTATGATGCAGCTAACCACTTTCTCAATATCCTAGCCTCTTATCGTCGTTCGATTGGGCTTCCAGCGTTAAGTATAAATTGGGGAATTTTCGTTGTTGGGGGAATGATTGCTGACGAAAATTATGTCCGATGGATGAACCAGATTGGGATAGAAGCATTACAACCAGAGGAAGGATTCAATGCCTTAAAATTCCTTTTGAAAACCAATGCTATTCAACCGCTAGTGACAAAGGTAGATTGGTCTACATTTAAGGAATATTATGAAGTAAGGGGATTAGGAAAGCTATTTAGTGACCTGATGACTCTCTCTACTGTGGATATGAAAACCCCTTCAATAGAGACAATAGAGAGTCAGGAGTCTAGTATTTTAGAACAATTAAAAGCAGCTTCACCAAGTAAAAGAGAAAACATTTTATTGAATCATTTTCAAAATGAAATTGCGAAATCGTTACGGACAAGCGCTTCAGAAATCAGCTTACAAAAACCTTTAAATAGTATGGGACTTGATTCCCTAATGGCTGTAGAATTGCGAAATATGAGTCTAGTTAAGCTAGGGATAGATATTCCTACTGTAAAATTTATAGAAGGGCTTAGTATTGCTGATATCGTAACTGAAGTAAAAGATCAACTGAACGAGATTGACGCTAGTCAAAAAGTTGAGTGGAAAAATCACCAACAACTTTACACAGAAGAAGCAGACCAGATAGAACGAGTAAGGGGTGAATTATGAATTTAGTTGAGTTTTTACAAGAGCTTTCAATTAAAGGTTGGCAGATCTGGAGTGAAGGTTCGCAGCTACGCTACGAT
>NZ_JAAHHU010001482.1:0-1235 GCF_010672095.1 Moorena sp. SIO3I6
CTTGGGCAGCTTTTTCAGCTTTATCGAGATTCCGACAAGCCATCACTACATGCCATCCCCAGGTTTGGGCAAGAGCTCTGGCCGCTTGCAAACCAACTCCCGAGGAGGCCCCTGTAATAATGACCGTTGATTTATGATCGTTTTCCATTTTGTTTAAAACTGGCCTATTGATCGTAACTTTATTAGGCTCTCACACTAAGTTGCGATCAAAGATACTATCTTCGGTTAGAGTTTTAAGCTTACAGGTAGCCAGTTACAGGTTGAAGGTTGAAGGTTGAAGGTTACAGGTTACAAGGTTGAAGGTTGAAGGTTGAAGGTTACAGGTTACAAGGTTGAAGGTTGAAGGTTGAAGGTTGAAGGTTCCAGGTAGCCAGTTACAGGTTGAGGGTTAACAGGTTGAAGGTTACAGGTTACAGGTAGCCAGTTACAGGTTACAGGTTACAGGTTCTAAGCTTCAACCGCTTAACTTTAAACCCCTTAACCTTCAACCGGTTAACCTTCAACCGGTTAACCTTCAACCGCCTTCAACCGCCTTCAACCGCCTTCAACTTTCAACGGTGAAAACCCTTCAAGCTGTTGCAACTTGACCACATTACCAATGACTGCGATCGCAGGAGCAGAAAACTGTGTTTCTTCAACCTGAGCCACAATGGTCTCTAAGGTTCCAACCAACTGTTCGGAGTCAGGTCGTGTGCCCCAGCGAATCAGCACTACTGGTGTCTGGGGATTTAATCCTGCTTCACACACTTCGGTGACAATCCGATGCAGATTATGAACTCCCATATAAATCACAATGGTTTCTGAGCCATTTGCGATCGCATTCCAATTCACCTGAGGTCGATACTTGCCCACTGACTCATGACCTGTGACAAAGGTAACGGAAGAACTATAATCCCGATGGGTCAATGGAATACCCAGATAGGCTGGTGCTGCAATCCCGGAGGTTACCCCTGGTACCACCTCCACTGGCACCCCTGCCGCGATCAAATCCCCCATTTCCTCACCACCACGACCAAACACAAAGGGGTCTCCCCCTTTCAGCCGTACCACCACGGCATGAGAGTGGGCCTTTTCAATCAACAGCTCAGTTGTCTGTTGCTGCAACATCGAATGACGACCCCTGCGCTTTCCGGCATTAATCTGTTCCGCCTGGGGATTAATCATCTTCAACACTTGCGGACTGACTAGGGCATCATAAACTACCACATCTGCAAATTCTAATAACCCCTTTCCCT
>NZ_JAAHHU010001483.1:0-1234 GCF_010672095.1 Moorena sp. SIO3I6
GTATACCCAGCCCCCGCTACCCTCTTCTCTCTTTTTTTTTTTTTTTAATGATTCGGCTACCACCGAGATCTACCCCCTTTCCCTACACTGCGCCCTTCCGATCCTAACACACAAACCTTCAGTCCGTTAATACGAGTCTGAGATACCAACTCCGAAAAAAAGAAAAAGTCTTGAAATGAAGGGGTATGGGAGATAGAGCGGGTTGCAATCACTACCTCATGTCCGTGATTTTCTAGCTCACGAATAAGCCTTTCTGCATGAGCTTGTAATCCTCCTGATTTGGGATAAAAGGTGCGAATTGTAAGTCCAATTTTCATTGTTTTTTTTAGATACACTGAATAACGGGTTTACCGGACAATTCTGTGTTACCTAATAACTGGTATATCGAGCTGGTCAAGGTACCATGTATCTCATCTGGATTAAAAATAGTATTACTTGCGTTCCACGCTCCTTTTGCTAAGGTATGCCATTTCTCAGATTCCTGAAGTGTTCTAAGAGTGCCGACAACCCGTTCAACATCATTAGAGGTGACCGCTAAACCTGCCCCTTCCGTTCTTGCCACCTGAACCGGCTGACAGTATTCTGGTCCCCATACAATAATGGGCTTACCGTACTGTGAATATTCCAGAAATTTAGTGGTAAAGCTAGTTTCCATCATCAATCGTAGCTGTGGTTCAAAACTCATCACCACTAAAAATACATCTGCCTCACGCAATTTGCCCTTCAACTCATCATGAGGCAATAATCCTCGATAAACCCCTTCTGCTTCCATCCACTGACGATTGCTAGCCGACCAATCAGGATGGGGACCATAAACATGAAACTCAAATTCTAGTCGGTGGCGCAGGGCTTTGGCTAGATTCAGGACACTTCTGCCATAAGCGTTAATAATGGTACCTGCATAAATTAAGCGTAATGGACGCTCACCTGATGGAGGTTGCCATTTGGGTGCGACAGATTTATCCCGTGGCGCTGGACAGGGAAAAAGTACTGGTGCATTGGGGTGATCGCCCAATCGCTGTCTCATCCCAGCACTAGTGCAAAAAGCTATAGCACTATCCCGATACATTTTTCGGAATCGCTGTTCAAGAATCTTCCGGACAGGCACATAGGGTTTTTCTAAAGGCAAAGTAAACTGACCACGCGGCCACCAGTCTTGAAAATTAGTAATCAAAGGTAGACCTGTTTGTTTTGCTAGCAAATAAGCCGTCCAACTTATGGTGTTATCAGGGAC
>NZ_JAAHHU010001484.1:0-1232 GCF_010672095.1 Moorena sp. SIO3I6
TAATCCCCAACAATGGCAGCAGGTGTTGGCAGCAGTAAAGCAGAGCGAGGGGATTTTGCTAGTCTTGCCACCCTATCGGGAGATGCTATCACCCCAGGCTCCGGTAGACTCTTCAGAATTTCCTACTCAACAACAGTGGTGTAATAGATTTCAACGGTGGGTAGATTTTTTTCATTATGATTGCCCCAAGGTACGACATATTGTGATTTGCTTAAACAAAGCTGATCTATTTTGCAATTTAGAGCAGGAAGCCTTTCAGCTTGCCTATAATCCACTGCGTTCTCGGAAAAACTGGTATCAACGTAATAGCTATGTTTCCCAGCGCTACTTTCGACCAGTGCAACGTCAACTAGTAGCCATGACTAAACCTCCTGCGGGGGTGCCTGTGCGTTGTTTTATTACCAGTATTTATAATCGTGCTCTGTTAGAACTACCCTGGATTTATTTAGCCAGCTTTATGGCTAGTTAGGAGGTAAGCTATCAGCTATCAGTTATCAGCTGAACAAACCCTTTAAAATAAAACAAGTAAGCTTCTTTTAATCTTAGTTACGTCTGCTGACGGCTGACCCCTGACCCCTGACCGCTTACGTTAAGAGAGGAATTACAAGATGGGAAATATCTTTGTCATTGGTCCGCGAAAATCAGGAAAAACTACTTATTTAGCTGGTTTGGCTCATTGGTCCGAGGGAAAAATGGCTTTTAACCAGAAGATGTTTACCGTCCACCCCTTGAATGAAGATGCTAAATATCTTGCTGAACAAGCTAGAAATATAATTATGCCAGGAGCCTCCTTAGAAGGAACAAGACTTCCTGTAGGAGGGGTTAGTGATTTACCTGTTTACTCCTTTCAGATTGAAGTGAAGAGAAAGCTCCATAAGAACGAAACGATTAACCTAGTAGTTAAAGATGCTGCTGGAGAACTTTTTGACGAATTAGAATCAGAGTCTATCAAGCCTGAACACGAATATTTATTTCAAGAATTCTTAAGTAATGATGTAGAGGGATGTTTAATTTTCCTGACTGGTTGGCAAGGAAATAGTGATGAGTATTACGCTCACAAATTGAGGGTTTTTACTAAAAAACTCGATTTCTATGAAAGAACCAAAGACTTACGGATAGCGGTGGCCATCACTAAATGTGAACGAGGGGAACTTTGGCCGGGCAGGCTTGATCCAGAAGTTGACTTGTTTGATGTGCATTTACCACAAACCAAATTATTGCTGCAATCGGAA
>NZ_JAAHHU010001485.1:0-1232 GCF_010672095.1 Moorena sp. SIO3I6
AATTTCAAGTATTATTGAGCGACCCCCGAAAGTACAACGTAATTCAGGAAAAGCGCAAGCAATTTTTTGAGGTTTTACCAAACTATTGATTGCGGGTATTAGTTCTCCTTGAAGACGACTATGTTTTCCTTGAGGCATGGGCTTGGGAATAATTTTTCCATCAAGGTACTCACTAGCAGGCTTTGTTTCCGGTAGTTTCAGAAACTCCTCCAATGTCAGTATTTTAGGTTGTGATTGTACCATTTCAGGGTTGTCTCCAATTGTGCCAGTAGGGGTTTGGTGGGCAAATTTTGGGAATTTGATCATTTCATCAGCTCTGATGCCCATTTGCCCACCATACAAGATCAGGCGATCGCACTAAAAGAAGTAGGGTAGGGTGGGCAAATAATGAGAGTTTGGCAATTTGATCAAATATCATGTCCATTTGCCCACCCTACAAAATCTACAAAATCAGGCGATCGCACTCAACGGCGTTCTCCTCGACTTCACTACCTTTATTGTGTCATATCATCGGTTTGTTGGGTTTTGTTGTCTCAACCCAACCTACACTATTCGCGTACCCACTTAAGCGCGGACATTCACCGGTGCGTTACACTTCATTAACGCACTCTACAAGAGCTTTGATATCCCTGATATATTCGATTATTAATAAACGTAAATAGTTCAGGGTTTCGACATAGTGTTTCATTTTCGGATAATCAAAGTCTTGTGAAAAATACCATTCAGTAAATTTAGGAATTTCTACTAGTTTTATTTTCTGTAATTCATTACTAATTTCTTGGGCATTTTCAAAGGAATTATCATTAATAACTTGAAAGGCGTATCCTCTAATAGTATCGGTTAATATTTCAATAATCCCTAATATACTAACGTCTTGATTTTCTTCCCATCGGGAAATTTTTGCTCTTTCTCCCTGAGTAGCTTGATAGTCAATGAGCAATTGATTTAAGATTTGCTCAATATATCCTTTGGCTGTTATGGTATTATCAGCTTTGTTGGAAATATCTAAGTTTGGCATGATTTTTTTTAAGTTTAGCCGTAAGAAATAATTTTGTTGTCTCTTTCTCTAAGAAATTCAGTTCCTTTATTCCATCTCAATGCCCCATTCGGTAATTGGGTTTTTCGTGACCCTTTTTTGTTAAAATTAGCAGCCTTTCTGAGATACTTTAAATAATTCCCTTTAAAACCGTGTCTGTCTGCATGATCTACAATACTATTGGCTAGGGTTGGAT
>NZ_JAAHHU010001486.1:0-1232 GCF_010672095.1 Moorena sp. SIO3I6
AGTAGGTGGGCATAAATAAACGTTAAAACTTAAAAGACGAAAATCAAGCTGGAAGCCTCTATTCACAGGGGTTTCATTATTTTAAATTTCAAGCGCTATTTTACGGATAATTAAGCCCACCTACTTAGAGACCATTTATAAAGTAAAAATAAAGAAGGTGAGCGTACGCCAAATATAGACTTAAGGTTTATGGGAAGAAAACAAGCCAGCCAGCCAAGTGTGTTCAAATTCAAGAAAAGCCTATAAGAGCGACCATTTCAGATGCACAGTGGAAAATAATCGAGCCTCTGATTCCAGCAGCCAAAACCGGAGGTCGTCCACGTACAGTAAATATGCGGGAAGTAGTTAACGGTCTAAGTACAGGACAAAAACTGCAGAGATTGAAGAAAATCTCTTTGATTGAGGAAAGAAGGATTAAGTACAATATGACGAAGATGGTCTTGACCATATCGGAAAATACTCTTGGCTCGGCGACCATGTTTTTTAATCGAAATGGGCTGGAGCTGATGAAGGAATAACCCTGTTCGCATCGACCAGCATAATGCCAAAGTCAAAAGCGCAAAGAGCTTTCCCAAGCGCTCTGCCTCGGTGAAGTGAGTCGATTCAAGGGCATTAGCCCCGAGTCTTGAAAATGCCTGCATAGGGTTTCAATACCCCAGCGCAAAGCGTAATCGGCCACCAGCCCCTCGCTGTTGGCAGGAGCAATGACCACCAAAAGCTTGCCATTATCTTCGCGCAATCCCTCAACGGCAATCACATTGACCCCAAACGCGACTAGTTCCCTTGAGGGTTTGGGATTGACCCACCTTCAAGTGGGCAAAGACTACTTGGGCTGCCAGAGAACGGCCATTGTGCTCAATCTTGTCTGTGGCTCGAATCCTCAATCGAAATGGCATTGATGGCACGAGCCGTAGATAGCGCACCCAGGCAAAACCCAATGAACTCTCGGTCGGCGCACAAGCAGCTTGCCCTGAGCATCCGGAAAAATTTTGTAAAACTGTTCGATCAACCGCATCCGCTCATCGCTGTTGGAGTTTCCTTTTTTCTTGAGTATCCACCACAGTACTCGAAAGGCTACCCCTTCATGGACAATGCCCAAAGTCAGGATGTTGTAGCACTGAGAGCCAAACTCCCAGGTAGTACGATCTACACTCAATACCCACTCCACACGGAATTTGCATCCAACTCACCACAAGTAAGCGCGATCACGGTGTAATCAATGTCAAATTTTC
>NZ_JAAHHU010001487.1:0-1230 GCF_010672095.1 Moorena sp. SIO3I6
ATTTCATCCAAGCACTAAGAGTGCTGATGTTTTTCCGTATATGAGGAATGTCTCCCAAGATGACCTCCGTAATATGGCTGGTTATATTCTCTATGAGATCAACCAGAGACCCGACACCTGGGGTTGTGGTAAGGTCTGTAACTAATTACGTTTGTTTGTACAGAGGTTAGGAAGCAGCTAGCGAAAGGCTTTATGCTTATTTAAGCAGCAAGGGCAGAGGCTTTTTCTTTTGGCAGTTACGGGTTAGGGCTTAGGGCTTAGGGGTTAACCAAAATCAATAACCCTAGCTTCTTTAACTAGACCTGATTCGCTAATAGAAGAAGCCGCTGCCCTGTTGCTCAATCAGTACATATCACTTTACATACTCAATGCTCCGTAGATTATTAGACTTCTTTGAGAAGTTGGGAACAGTGGACAACAATTCACGGGAAAAGTATCAAAAAACTACTTTCGCAAGAGGTCTATTCGTATCAATCCGTTATTTGCTAGTGGTTCTGGTGTTCTGCCTAGGGACATGGACGGTTAGTTCACCAGCTGAGGCTGCGGTTAACCAATATGTCAGGCGCTACCTAGATGTGGCAGAACCTGTAGCGATTGCTGTAGATGGCAAGGGAGAGACTAAGCTGTTTAATGGCGAAGACTTGTCTGTTGGTATAAAATTGTTTTCCCAAAATTGCCAGATGTGTCATGTGGGAGGAACTAATCTTATTGATCCCACCGTGTCTCTATCTCTGAAGAGACTAGCTAAGGCAACACCACCTCGAGATAATCTCAATGGTTTCATTGCTTTTATGAGGCAACCGAAGACCTATGATGGTAAAGATGATAGCTTCTCGTGCCGCAAAGTCCGAGAGAGTTGGATACCACAGGAGGAAATCGAGAAATTAGCGGCATTTGTGATCAGAGCCGCACAGAAAGGACCAGGATGGGGCAGTGAGGATTTATTTTAAGCCTACTGGTTGACACCTATACAGGGAATCGGGAATCGGGAATCGGGAATCGGGAATCGGGAATCGGGAATCGGGAACAGCGGATCTCGGAACAGGGAATAGCAATAATATTTGATTCTCTCTTGATGCAGTCGTTCATGGGGGAAACCCCATGAACGACTGCATAGCTTTCAATACTGAAATTGATTGTTATCACTTCCGACACTCCTGACTCCCGACTCCCGACTCTCGACTCCCGACTCCCGACTCCCGACTCCCGACTCTCGACTCCCGACTCCCG
>NZ_JAAHHU010001488.1:0-1230 GCF_010672095.1 Moorena sp. SIO3I6
GCTGAGTGCTGATGGCTGATGGCTGATGGCTGATGGCTGATGGCTGATAGCTGATGGCTGATGGCTGATGGCTGATAGCTCAATTATTACCTCAGGAGTTTTGAGAAAGCTATACCAATCTTAAATGAATTGTGATAATTTTTGTTCCCTGTTCCATACTCCCTACTCCCTGTTCCCTGTTCCCTGTTCCCTGTTCCCTTTGGTATATTTCACTCACCTCACACTATTTGATCAAGAATTTATACAAAAGTTAAACCTGACATCAAAGCTTTATAAACGCGATCGCATACATCGGACAGAGAGACTTATAAATAACAGGGAATTCACAGACAAAACTGCTCTCTACTCCCTAATCTCTAGAACCAATAAGTGTGAATCAGGTAAGTCACTCAATGAAATATAAACTGCTTTCTGCATTAATGGCGACCGGTACTGTTTTAGGAGTTTTGTGTTCTGCCAATCAAGCATCTGCAACCACAAATGGATCTGATGTATCTGAGCAAGAATACAATCAACAGTATAGCAATTCAGGGAATGACGAACCAAAACTAACCTATGATCAGTGGCAATTCTTTAACGATTTTGTAAATTATGAAAGGTTAATGATAAATCAAGATGATTTACCTGAAGTCGATTTAAATAATCTGCGCTGGGAAAGTGGTGCCAACGATGTGGAATTATTTTTTATCAACGAAGGAGCAACTTACAGAAATCAACTATTCTATTCTGTGGATGGTGGTAACACTAAAGAAATGGTGTTTAATGATGTTTCCTCTCCCTTGAGCATTCTTCCTGAGGAAGATGGTTCTTTGGCACTTGGTCAAGGTGTAAATCTGGGGAATTTTGCCGGTAACACCTTTATTGAATTCTTCATAAAGTCCAATGGACACAATGGTGGTCGCAACTTCTTTGGTTTCGATACCCAACAAAACCCCGACGGATTCAACCATCTCTTGGGTTATGAACTTGAATTTGGAGGGGAAAAGTTTGTAATGCTAGGATTTGAAGACATTTGGGGCGGAGGAGACCAAGACTATAACGATAATGTCATGGTTGTCAGGGGACTCACACACACACCGAACCTACCATCAAACAGTGTATCGACACCAGAACCAGGAACTCTCCTGGGTACGCTGTTTGCCTTCGGAGTTATGGGATTAACGTCAGTACAGAAGCGCCAAGGTAAAAAATCCTACTAATAAAACTGAGGCACAATAAGGCTACAGATAG
>NZ_JAAHHU010001489.1:0-1227 GCF_010672095.1 Moorena sp. SIO3I6
TAGCCTTAGCCCAACAAGGGAAGCTAGAAGAAGCCGTAGCCGCTTATCAACAAGCCATAGCCCTATCCCCCAATCAGTACTTTGAGTTTTACCAAAAATTAGGGGAAGCTCTCACCCAACTCCAGCACTGGGAGGAAGCAGTTACCGCTTATGGTCGTGCCATTGACCTCAGCCCAGAAAATCCAGATTTATACTACCCCTTGCGCAAAGCATTGGAAGCATTGGGACAGTGGCAAGAACCAGAGTATGAACCCCCATCAGAAGACCCTTGGCTAGCGGCTCACCAATGGGCAGATAGTTTGCGAGAACAAGGGAAAATAGCAGAAGCGATCGCAGCCTATCGCTATGCTCTCGATATCAATCCCAACTGTTGTGAATCTTACCATTGGTTAGGGGATTTACTCTTAACCCAACAGACTTGGGATGAAGCAGCAACAGCTTACCAGCGAGCCATAGAACTAAATCCTTACAATCCCTGGTCTCACCATAATTTAGGGCTAGCCTTAACCGAATACGGCAAATTAGACGAAGCAGTAGCAGCCTTAAACCAAGCCATAGCCCTATGCCCCAACCAGTACTTTGAATTTTACCAAAACTTAGGAAACGCCCTCAGCAAACTCCAGCGTTGGGATGAATCCCTTACCGCCTATGGCGATGCTATTAAATTAAATCCAGGCCATCCTCAGTTACACAGTAGTTTAGCAGGTGTATTGGTTCAATTGGGAAAGTCCGATGAGGCGGTAGCGTCCTACCGCCGCTCTATACAGTTAAACCCAGATGACCCCGAGATACAGGAAAAATTAGGAAATGTGCTTCGAGAAAGAGTCCAGGTCGATTTAGATCAAGCAATGAGCTGTTATCGTCGAGCGATTCGGACTAATCCAGATAATCTCGATAATTATCACAAGGCATTAGGGATACAATCCAACGATCCTGAACTCTATCTACAGTTAGGCAATACATTTGTTAAACAAAATCAGTTAGACCAAGCCATCATTTTCTACCAAATTGCCCTCCAGATCCAACCCGAAAATTATGAAGTAAACGCTCAGTTGACCAGTGTTTTGGAAAAACAAGGCAAACTAGGGAGTAGGGAGTAGGGAGTAGGGAGTAGGGAATAGGGAATAGGGAACAGGCAAGAGGCAAGAGGCAAGAGGCAAGAGGCAAGAGGCAAGAGGCAAGAGGCAAGAGGCAAGAGGCAAGAGGCAAGAGGCAACCTTGGCCTTG
>NZ_JAAHHU010000149.1:0-13095 GCF_010672095.1 Moorena sp. SIO3I6
TAAACATAGCTGCATCTAATTGTATTAAAAAATAAGCTACAGATAAGGAGTAATCTTGAATAATGCCTAAAGTAACAGCACAAGGAAAAAGCTTTGAATGTGACCAGGGCAGTAATCTGCGCAAGGTGTTACTAGACCATGGGGTTGCCCTATACAACGGCAACGCTAAACTAATTAACTGTAGAGGATTAGGTAGCTGTGGTACCTGTGCGGTTGAGATAGACGGGGAAGTATCCGAGCCAAATTGGAAGGATAAAGCTAGGCGATCGCTTCCGCCCCATTCTCCGACGGCAAATCGCCGCTTAGCCTGTCAGACAAAGGTTTTAGGTGATGTTTGTCTTACCAAATATGATGGCTTTTGGGGGCAAGGAGATAAAACTGTCTGGACCCCAGAATCATGAAGTTGTCGATGGTGACTGGAACCTCGGCTGTAGTTAAAACCTAGGGCGTGTCGTCAGTTAAGCCAAACAACAGCAGCAGCGAGATCAATTGTGCCTAAGACATTTCTAGCAGTTTGATCGTACCGGTTGCCATGGCACGGTATTGCTTGATTTTAGGGAATAAATTCTTAAAAAGATGTTGCGCTTTGTAAAGCTGTTTATCGTACTTTCGTTGCACTCTACGGTTAGATTTTGGAGGAATTATAGCCTCACATGCCATAGATTTAAAGCGAGCCAAGACTCGCTCATCGGCCAGGGCAAGAAGTGAATGTAAACTTACAAGAAGTGAATGTAAACTTATGTGTAATTAGGTAATTGTTTTAATTTAGGACTGCTATAGTTATCAGTGAAAGCGTCAGAAAAACTGAGCAAAAATGTGAGATAGAGCAAGGATTAGGATCATACTAATCCTTGATGAACAGCGCTATTGCATAGTTATATTAATGTATTAAGAAGAATCCTTATTGATTATGGCGTTTCCCCTGCTCTAGTTATGTAACTAGGTCTTGCTTTTTGTCCAAAGTCCAATTAGATAGAAGATATGTCTAAATGACTCAAATAACTTCTAGTGGTTACTCTCCAAGTACTTTATCTGAACTCCCAGTTATCCGAACATTTCAGATGGATGGGAGTGGTATTGGCACCATACCCAATTCAGTAAATCTCTTCCGAGGCGATGTTAACCTTCCCTTGGAATTAATATCCCTTCCGGGTAGAGGCGATTTGGATGTTAAGGTCGCCATCATGTACCAGAGTAACATTCAAAATCTGGTGGATACCTGGAATCTGGAGTCACCGACGGGAATTCTGGGTTTGGGGTGGAATATGCCCTATGAAATGATTGCCATTGACAATAAAAATACGGGTTCTAGCTACGACAACGAATATTATCTTGTTTCTGGCGGTTCGGCTAATCGGCTGTATCAAGATGGCGTAAATTTAGCCTCAGACGGAGTGAGTATAGAATCTTGGAATTTTGAGACGGAAGACTATAAACCTTGGGATATTCGCTATTACCCAAACAAAGAAAAATGGGTGATTATCAAGGAAAATGGGGTAAAGCAGACTTATGGAGGGAATACAAGCCAACCAGCAGACAAAAATCCCTATATTCAATGGGGTGTGAAATGGGGTGGTAGGAATGGTAACTGGATTGGTAGCACTACGAATACATCAGGACAGGAACCTTTTGTACTAGCTTGGAATTTAGCAGAAATTCAAAATACTTGGGGCGAAAAGGTTACTTTTAGCTATGAAGTTGATTTAAAAGAAATTGGTATCGGTGGTTATAAATATACCCAAGCTACTTACTTAAAACAAATTACTGCTTTAGATGGGCGTACTGTTAATTTTGTCTACCAACCTAAACAGTATGATGACCAAATAAGAGAGTATCAGATTCCCCATGAAGATAGCGGACAATCAAACCGTCATGCTTATCAGGATCGGTATGAAACTAAATTTCTTGATTCCATTGAAGTGAGACAAGAAAACTCAGAATCGCTGTTATTTTATATCCAGTTTGATTATGAGTTGGAAAATGTTTCCTTAACTGATCCTAATAATAATGCGGATTTCTCTAAGCGTTATCTAACAGGAATAACTCAGAAAAATGCAGAGGGAGAGTCTTTACCTGGTTATAAGTTTGAGTATTACACGAATCCAGAGGATATAAATGAGAATGTCCATCGTGGTGCATTAAAAAACATTACTTATCCTACAGGTAGTATTGCTAATTTCAATTACGACAAAAAGAATCTAATTGGAACTTCTCATAATATACCCATCTCTGGCAACGGTATTCCTCGTGTTTGGTTTGGTGGTGATTATGTTGTAGTTGCTTATTATGATGATAGTGGGAGAAATTTAGATGTCAAAGTATATAGCTGGAATGGTAACTGGATAGAGGATGAGAAAAGTATCTCTAGTCAGCTAGATATTGAGAGTTTGCAGGTAGTAACTCAGAGTAATTTCTTTGCGCTGAGTTTCAATTCAAATTCTCAAATGAATGTGTATCTATTCCATCAGGAAAAGGGGCGTTTTGGTCAATGGCACTCACCCTCTATTCCCCCTTTAGATTTACCTTCAAGTGATTCCTTAACACACCTTGCTGCTGGTAGTAGTTTTGTTGTTGCTGCTGTGTCTGGTGCAGATGCTAATTTATGGGTTTGGAATCAGCCGAATCAGATATGGAGTCCTCCCTGTCCCAGTATAAATATAAGTAAAGGTAATTATGCTTTAGCTGCTTTCGGTAATTATTTTACTATTGGTATCTATGATCCTGTTTTTAAAAGCTGTGAACTGGTGTTATATTACCAAGATGAAATTTCCGGAAGATGGGATCAAAAAGAAATTGCTACGATCAGTCCAGTTGAAAAAGATGCACAAGGTAATCCCTTGCTTAATTGGAGTTTGGGTAATGACTCGGCTACAGCAACTTTTGTTAAAAGTATCGGCACCAATATTGAGTATGAAGTAGCCATCTATCAATGGGATGCTCAGTTTGAAGTCAATCCTCAACCTTTCAGCAAATCCTACAGCGTACCTCAAGATACAAAAGAACCCTTTGGTTATTCCATAACTACAGGCAGCTTAGTTGCAAATGTTGGTAATCTCTGGCGATATAATGGCAGTGACTGGATAGATAGTAATCTGAATGTTTCTAGTGGAAATGAAGCAACAAAGTTGGCTTATGGTTCTGATTTAGCGATCGCCTCAAGTTCAGATTCCAGTGATATAAAAGCTTACAATCCTTATCAAGATCAATGGGAAACCCCTGACTTAGAGGGGTCTTTGTCAACAACTACGCCCAATTGGATAACTAGACTTTACCAGACTGTTTGTAAATGGCTAAATTCTTTACTAGACAATATTTTTAGAGGTTATATCCCAACTAAAGATTTCAATCTAGATGGAATTATTAATGATTATCAACCCACTGTCAGTGGTAACTTTATCACTATTGGGGACGCAATTTTTTACAGAGATAATCAAGGAGTATTTAACAAAGATCCACACTCAATTCCACCGGAGATTAAGCCTGATAGCATAATTAACCGCGCTCCTTTTTATATTGCTTGCGAGACGAATGATGGACAGACTCAGATATTTTTGTTAAAAAATGGCAAGGTTGTTAATCCTCAATCTCTCTCAGAAAGGATTTATGTTGATAACGAAAGCAGTAAAGGCAAATCGGGAACTAATTTAGCTGGATTGAATGCTTTTGTTACTTACAAAGGGGACAATTTTGATCAAGCTTCTGAATTGAATCTCTATTATGTTTTTAATGAATCAATTCAAGGCAATGTTACTGATTTCCCTGTAGTAAAAGTTACTATTAATGACGGTTATCAAGAAAGTCAGACTAGCTATGATTACGATACAGGTAATATAGTTATTAGTGCTCAAGGAATTGTTACTCAATATCCTCATGTTACGGTGATACAAGGCAGTGACAATTCACAATTAACTCCTTTTGGGAAGACTGAACATCTTTTCTTTAATGGACTTTCAGTAGAAGGTTTAGGGTTTAAGGACTTTCAAGGAAACCCTCCCTCTTACTACAGCTTCTTGCATGGTTCTCTGTATCAACAGAAAGCCTATAACTCAACAGATGATAAGTTACCTCGCCAAACTGTAACTGTGGAATATAACATAGTAACCCAAAGACAGAAATTAGGAGAGTCAAGGCCGGTTGATTTATACGGGTTTTATATTCAACAGAAACGCGAGGAAAGTATTCTCTATGACCAAGAAATTAGCACCACAGACTCAAATGGTAATGCATCAGATGTGGGAGTTAAACGAGCGGTTGAATATGAATATGACTCGGCAATGGGATTGCTAAAAACACAGACAACTTACAATTACAATAGTTTGGGTGAAAAGGAAACACTGACACAAACTTCTGTTTATGGTTGGGAAAAGTATGAGGAATTGAGACAACAAAATATCCTCACTCCTGTTGTCCAAACTGTTAGTAAAAATAATGATAAAACCACAGCGATCGCAGTTTCAACTTGGAAAGATTGGGGAGGAGGTAAATGGGGGCTATACCGAACCTATCAAGGACTTAATGAAGATGCTGTTTTTGACCAATGGGATAATTTAAGTGAACCAAATAAAACAGATTGGTTGAAGGTTTCAGAAGTAATTTATCGTACCTCAAATGGAGTAGCGCAAGATTTGATTGATGTCAATGGGGTTCACACTTCAACTCTATTAGATAACCAGCAATTTTATCCTGTTGCTCAATTTACTAATGCTACGATTGAAGAGGTAACTTATACAGGGTTTGAAGCTTACGAGAATCTCAGTGATTGGAGTATAAATCAAGGTAATATAACTGCTTTGATTGTCACCGGAGATGCTCATACAGGTGTTTCTAGTTTGCGACTTCACCCTAATTTTACTCTCAAAAAACAAGCATATCTAACCCTGAATAATACTGCTCAAACCTATATTATTTCTGCTTGGATTAAAACAGAAACAGCGTTTGAAACAGATGGGGGTAAAGCCCAAGTTAAACTACAATTTTACAACGGTGATAACCCTGTAGGGCAACCTATTACTGTGCCCATTGAATCAACTGATAGCGTATGGCAATATTGGCATCATGTAATTGATACAAATAAAATTCAAGGAACACAGTTAGGACTAGAAATATCTAATCAAAAAACATCTAAATCTTTTTTAATCGATGATATTTGCTTTGTTCCTTTGATGGGTGGTTTCCAAGGGAATGTCTATGACACTAAATACAAAATCATG
Source organism: Moorena sp. SIO3I6 (assembly GCF_010672095.1). NCBI lineage: Bacteria > Bacillati > Cyanobacteriota > Cyanophyceae > Coleofasciculales > Coleofasciculaceae > Moorena > Moorena sp. SIO3I6. The sequence continues at coordinate 5,211 of NZ_JAAHHU010000149.1, forward strand.
ACAGCTAAACTTGGCAATCATGCCGACACTCTGCGCTATGTCTATGACAACTATCAGCGAATGATAGCTACTATTGGCCCAGATGAAAATGTCCGTACTTTAACAGTACCCTATTATTCCCGACAAGGGAATGACGCATTCACTGGGACAGATCCTAACAGTAGCTTGCGGATTGCTGCCAGAAATGGGGGGATTTACGATAACTTCCATGATGGACAATGGCAGGATATATGGGATGGAGATGCCAATGCGTGGAAGGTGGAAAATGAGGCTTTGGTTCACGTTGGTACGCAAACAGACCAGATAACTCTCAAAAACTCCGATGCTTACTCTAATTATGGGGTGCGAGTGCAAGTAACTCCGCCAGAAACAGTGAATCAGCCCCTTGGTATCTCCATTGGCTCACATCTGACCGTTCAATGGTCGTCCTCGGATGGGTGGCAGGTAAACGGTGATAAGATTCCATCGGCTATGAAACCTGCGGGAGATTGGGTTCTTGTTGCTATAGAGAGTGCTGTTCTTTTCTATGTTGATGGGCAACAACTATTTGCTGGCATCCTAGACCAGACGGTTTCTGGGGCGTTGAGCTTGTTCTGTGGAGATCGGGTTTCTTATCAAGATGTTGTCGTCTTCCAAGATCCGATGACCTCTATTGACTATCTCGATGGCAATGGTCGCAAGAAGCAAACCCAATTGCTAGAAGGAGTAAATTGTCTGGTTAACCAAGCTATCTATGACGAACTTGGACGTGCAGCAGTGCAGACAAAAACGGCTCAATATGAGAATACTTTGTTTGCTTTTCAGAGTAATTTTGTCACTACATTTGATTGGGAAACTGGAGTAATGGAAGGGGATGTTGCCCAGTATTACTCAGCTACAGGGGGCGGTTTCTCCGATGATGGGGGCTATCCTTATTCTCGTAAGTTGTTTGAGAACTCTCCGTTATCGCGGGTGATGGAAAGGGGTAAACCAGGGAAGGATTTTGCGATCGCAAATACAGACAATCCTGCTCTGAATCATACTTTGAGGTATGGTTATGGGATTAACGGGGAAGGGGATGTTTTTGGCGAGTTCAAGTTTCCTGGTAACGAATATCTGATCAAGACTATTACCGATCCCAATGGGGTCAAGACTTATACCCTCAAAGATCAAGCAGGCCAAATACTTGCCAAGAAAACGCTGATTGAACCGGAAACAAATGAATATATCACCCTTGCCTATGAATATGATGATGCTGGAAGGCTAGTTACCACTAAACCCCCCAACTATTACCAGCCCCCTGATGGCTCGCAACCGGAACAATGGGTATCCACCAATCAGTATGATTTCTTAGGTCGGTTGACGCAAAGTTATAATCCTGATAATAAGTCCTCACAATACATCTATGACCGAGGGGGCAAACCTCGTTTCATGCAGGATGCTAATGGAGCAGCAGCACAATCACCCTATATTCTTTATACTAAGTACGATCGCCTGAGCCGACCTGTGGAAAAGGGGTATCTAGAATATACTTGGGATGAAGCTGACCTTCAGGAGAAAGCCGAAACTCCTGATTGGCCATCAACTCCCCCTACTTGGCGAAAAAAGTATTTCTATGATGGAGATGGGGTTTCTCCTTATGCCATCGGTGCGTTAACTAAAATCTTAACCAATAATAGCGATCATGGTGAGCCAGATGTGGAGGAGACGTTTACCTATGATGTCTATGGGGATGTTCTCAGCAAAACCCTCAAAGTCAATGCTTATGGGGATGAAACCTATATTACCCATTATGAATACGATAACCTGGGCAATGTCATTAAGATAACTTATCCCAATGGGACAGAAACAAGCAGTGAAAGCCCCACAGAAATCTTTTACACCTATGACCATCTCGGTTATCTCAAGGGCATTGGCACATCTCCCGATCAGCCAGAAACATTGGCAGCTTATCACTATAACGCTAATGGCAGCTTGAAAGCAGAGTTGTTGCACAATGGCAATTCTGGTCAAATCAAACGGTATTACCAGTATAATTCGCCGGGATGGGTGACTCAAATTGCTGACGATTTCTTTAACGAAACCCTTGAATATACGCCCCAAGAAAGTGACGATAACGGCTATTACAATGGCGAAATTAGTCAAATTGAACAGGCTTTCGCTTGGGAAAATGCTCCCGAAGCCTATAATTATCGGTTTGAGTACGATAATATCGACCAGTTAAAGGTTGCCCAGAATAACCAGATCGAAACGGGTAATCTCGGTGTTGGTCAACCTGTCACTTATGATCCTAATGGGAATTTCTTGGATGTTAAACGGGGTAGCGATGAGGCGCAATTCTCCTACCTTCCAGGTACGAATCAGGTCAAAAATACTGGTGGGAACGAGGATGATTTCCACTATGATGACAACGGCAATATTACTACTGCCATTAAAGGGGCTGGCGGCTTAAATAAGCCACTCTCTAAGCTTACCTATGACCCCATGACTCAACTGACCAGATCAATTGCGGTAGATGATGAAACTGTCAGTCTGGTTACCTATGCTTATGGTGGTAAGAATCAACGGGTTTTGAAACAATCTTGGCGTGGGAATTCCCCTAATACTGCCAAACTGTATATCCGGGGTATGAACTCCTATCCGTTGCTGGAGAAGATTAGGGATGTAAACAATGGGGAGTCTGAAGTTCTCTATATCTATGGACCTGGTGGTTTGCTGGCGATGGTGAAAAACCAGAAACTCTACTATGTCTTGAAGGATCACGAGGGTTCTAGTCGAGTCGTTATTGATGTTTCCGGTGATCAGCATCCAGTTGCTGCTTCCTATGACTATATGCCGTTTGGCAATCTACTGCGAACAACAGGGGATGGGCAAATTCTCAGTTATCGGTATACCGGACAGGAATACGAGCCAGAAACTGGCTTATATAATTATCGCGCACGCTTGTACGACAGCACGTTGGGGCGTTTCTATACCATTGACCCCGCAGGAGAGTTTTTCAGTCCCTATCTCTATGCAGGAAACGATCCTCTATCACATACTGATCCAACAGGAGAATCCGTTTTCAGTTTTCTAGGTGATATCACCAAATCTGTGTATCATGTTTGGTCAAAAATCAACCCTGTCGGTCATTTCGCTATAAAATTCCTGGCACCTGACCTGGATAAGTCTTTATCAACAGGAAATTTTGGTTCGTTTACAAGCTTTTTCTCAGGCTTAGGTAAGGAGGCGGTCAACTTAGGCGTTGATGCTTATAACTTTGCCAATATAATTTCTTCACCTTACAGTATGGCTTATGCCGCATACAGGATGTCTCAAGGGAAATCTGTAGGGATTCCACATCCATTCAAGATTAACAAGGATGAGCAATTTGGTGCAGGTATCGCAGAAGTAGGCTCCCTACTTATACCAGTAGGAGGAGAGGAAGAAGCAGCAGAGAGAGTTGCTGTTGGCCTGGAAGAAAGAGCTACTGCTACTGCTGAAGAAAAAGGTGCCGCAACCTTAGAAGAACGAGGTGCTGCTACCATTGCCGAAGATAACACAACCAAATGTTTTGTGGCAGGTACTGAGGTAGCGGTTGAAGATGGTTTTATAGCGATTGAAAAAATCGAGAAAGGTGATTTAGTCTGGGCTTTCAATGAAGACACGGGTGAAGTAGGATTGTATCCCGTTTTGGAAGCATTTGAGCGGACATCAAGATATATTGTTCTGCTTACCTTTGGAGAGGAGGAAATTATAACAACCCCAGAGCATCCTTTCTGGGTAAATGGAAAAGGTTGGACTCCTGCGGAAGGTCTAAAAAAAGGCGATATTTTGCTCAATAAAGCTGGGCGTAAATTAAGTCTAGACAGGATTGAAATGAAGTTAGAGCGATCGCAAGTCTTTAATTTTGAAGTAGGCGGGGCGCATACTTATTATGTAACCCAGAAACGGATTTTGGTTCATAATCCTCCATGTGGGAGGATTATAGCAAATAGACTAACAAGGCAGGCGATAAACTCTGATATTGCAAGGGAATTCCGAATGCCACCTGGAAGTCCCTCACGCGCACTTTACAACGCGAATAGAGGTTTAGCGTCTCCTTTCGATTCCCTCCCTGCTAAATTAGCCCATGAAGAATTAAGGCGTATGGGTTCTGCTGCTGATAGCACAGATCCTCAAATTCTTCGGGATTTTGTTTTTAGGGAAAAGAATCAGTTTATTCAAAACAGGCATAGGATGACATTACCGACAAGAACACTAACCTATCTTCCCGATTCTATCAGAAATCCGCTTGCCGTCTTCCACGCATGGTGGTGAAGAGGAGGGTAAATGGGAAGATTTCCTATCCGTGGACATGGATTGAACTATCAAATAAACACTGAAATAAAACAAAGGAGAATCTAAAATTATGAAAACTCACAATCAAAACCATTCGATCCGACCCCCATAACAGGAAATATCAAACCCTGATTTATTGTCCTATGGACATGGATCGAACTATCAAATAAACACTGAAATCAAACAAAGGAGAAACTTAAATCATGACAGTACCAATTGGAACGATTATGGCATATGCAGGAAAAACTGACGGAACTGCTGCAGGACAATTACAACGTCAAGGATGGCTTATCTGCGATGGGAACCAGTATCTACAGAGCAACTATCCGGAGCTAAACGGCGTAATTGGAAGTTATTATGGAGTAGCTTCAAATGCTCAATTTTTCAGGGTACCCGATTTGCGAGGTCGCTTTGTCCGAGGCGTAGATGGTACGGCAGGACGAGATCCAGATACTCATGAGCGCACTGCTTCTGGTAGAGGTGGAAATGAGGGTAATAATGTTGGTTCTGTGCAGGAGGATGAATTTAAAGCTCACAATCACAAATTCAAGAACACAACAGGCAACGGTAATCAAGACAAAAAAGATGCTAACACAACAGGCGATATCCAGAAAAGTGGGGATATAACTGCTAGCATGATGGAGGCAGGTGGAAAAGAAACCCGCCCCAAGAACATCTACGTCAATTGGATCATCAAGGCGAAGGATGTGTAGCTGATTCTTAAATTGGGAAATAGGGCGATCGCTTGTAGTGAATTGAGGGGCGATCGCTATTTTATTGAGGGCGGCGTTTGTGGTAAATTATGCACCTCAAGCCATACATACACGGTAATATTAACCTCAAGACAAAAATTTCCTGTGGTATTTCTAGACTTCCATCCCTTCCCCAATTTGGCGGTATGGGAGATCACTATTATAATTATAGATGCAGTAGATAAAGGCGATGGAATTTTATGAGTGTCGCAGAAATCAAAGAAGCAGTAATGAAACTCTCTACGGGAGAATTAACAGATCTGGTTAAATGGCTTGATGAATTCTATGAATCTCTATGGGATAAGCAAATTGAGGAAGACTTTGAATCTGGCAAGCTAGATCATCTAATTAAACAAGCAAGGCAAGAATTCAGAGAGGGAAAGTGCCAGGAAATTTAAAGCATTTCACTACTTCACAGTTTTGGGAGTACTACCGTCAGTTGCCACAGGAAATTCAAGAATTAGCAGATAAGAACTATGAATTGCTTAAGCAAGATCCCAAACATCCATCTTTGAAATTAAAAAAGATCAAAAGTTTGTGGTCGGTAAGAGTAGGTAGAAATTATAGAGCTTTAGGTTCTGATGAACCAGAGGGAGTTCTATGGTTCTGGATCGGCCCACACAGCAAGTACGATGATATCTTAAAGCAAATCTAGCTTTTGTAGTGCGATGGTTGTAGTGAATGAAAGATGCGATCGCGTTTTGGAGAATGCGTTCGCGTAGCGGCTCGTACCGAGCATCGCTTTTCTGGTGAGCATGACTGGAACTGAATCCAGCAACAGTTAAAATCTAAGAAACAGGAGTAGGACTTACGCATTTGCCCCCTAAATCCCCCAATTCTGGGGGACTTTGACATCATTACCCCCCAAAATTGGGGGGCTAGGGGGGCGCTTATCAACTTAACCGCGTAAGTCCTGAGGAGCTCATAAATGGTTGCTGTTAATCAAATTAGACAAACCTTGACCCTGGCAGAATTTTTAGAACTTCCTGAAACGAAACCTGCTAGTGAATATGTCAATGGACAAATTCAACAAAAACCTATGCCTCAAGGAAAGCACAGCATCCTTCAACGGGAATTGAGTTTTGCTTTAACACTCGCCTTAAAGCCAGAGCGAACTGCCCAGGCATTCCCCGAACTGCGGTGTACCTTTGGTGGGCGATCAATTGTCCCAGACGTTGCCGTCTTTCGTACAGAACGGATTCCTCGTGATCATGATGGCCAAGTGGCTAATTCCTTCAATCTACATCCAGATTGGACCATCGAGATCTTATCCCCCAAGCAGAGCCAAACCAAAGTCATTCGCAACATTCTCCATTGTCTCGACAATGGTACTAACATGGGGTGGTTATTGGATCCGGAAGAGTCCTTGATATTTGTCTATAGTGCCGATAAATCCGTGCAACTGTTTGAGAACTTAGAGGTGGTGTTGCCGGTGCCAGAGTTTGCCGAAGCAGTGCAGCTTAAGGTGGGTGAGATATTTGATTGGTTGAAAGAGTAAACGGATCTTGTAGGATGCGTTCGCGTAGCGGCTCGTACCGAGCATCGCTTTTCTGGTGGGGATTACTGGAACTGAATCCAGCAACAGTAAAAATCTTAAGCATTCAGCTATCAGCTATCAGCTAATGCGCTACTTGAGATGCTACGGCAACAGCTATCAGCCAAAGGCCTGTGGCCACGCTACGGGAACAGTTTATGTCCATAGCACACGCTACAGCAACAGCTTTTGAATAAAATAAGCTGTTCGCGAAGCGTGAGCCTTCGGCTCACGGCTGACGGCTGACCGCTGAATGCTTACTTAAAATCTAACAAACAGGAGGTCATAAATGGTTGCTGTTAATCAAATTAGACAAACGTTGACCCTGGCGGAATTTTTAGAAATTCCTGAAACGAAACCTGCTAGTGAATATGTCAATGGAGAAATTCAACAAAAACCTATGCCTCAAGGAGAACATAGTACCTTACAAATTCGTCTTGGTACAGCGATAAATGACGTTGTTTTATCGAAAAAAATCGCCCATGCTTTCCCTGAATTAAGATGTACTTTTGGGGGACGTTCTATTGTTCCAGATATTACAGTATTTAGTTGGGATCGTATTCCGAAAACAGAAAAAGGAAGAATTGCCAAGAAATTTGAGCTTTATCATGATTGGGTAATCGAAATTCTTTCTCCTGAACAATCTGCGAATAAAGTGATAAAAAAAATTCTGTTTTGTCTGAACCAAGGAACAGAATTAGGCTGGTTAATTGATCCTGAAGATGAATCAGTGATGATCTTTAAACCGAATCAATTGCCAGAAATCAAATCAGATCAAGAAATTTTACCTGTACTAGATAGTCTTAAAGATTGGCAATTATCCGTTGCCGAAATGTTTAGTTGGTTAAGTGTTAACTAATTTTTGGTTGGCTTTTATTTTTTCCATTTATCGGCCATAAGTCATGGATTGAGAGTAATCACAATGACTAATGACCAATGACCAATTACCCAAGCTTGAAAAGAGCAATGCTACCGGAATGGATATGATATCCCAGTTGAGCAATTATCCCTGTGGCTCGATGCCTGCTGCTCTTAGCTGCGCTGCCAATTTCTCGGCTCGCTGCCGTTCCTGTTCAGCTCGTTGCCGTTCCTGCTCAGCTCGCTGCCGTTCCTGTTGAGCTCGTTGCTGTTCCTCGATCACCAACTCCGAACCCCACAGCAACAGTTCTCCTGGCTGATCCCACCAACGTAACCAGTAACCAGTTCCGTTTTCCTTAGTTCCTTGCCAGATACCCAGAAATAAGCTGATTTCATCAATCCAGTAACGGTTATTACCATCGGGTGGTTGGAGTTGATAACG
>NZ_JAAHHU010001490.1:0-1225 GCF_010672095.1 Moorena sp. SIO3I6
GTTGAATTTGTAGGGCTTGAGGTGCGGCGACTTCATGAACTCTTTCATCTTCTTCGCGGGGATCGCCTGAATCTCCGGACCGATGAAGCTCGCCGCCTCGCCGACGCGCGTCGCGAGGAAGGTGTCTTCACTCAAAGTTTTGTGTCTATTGGCAGTAGTGAGGAGGTGGGGATAAGCAAGCTTTCCTTTGGTTATGCCCTTACTCCCAATTTGCGGCTTGCTACGGATATTGAGAAACAGAATTCTATCGAAAATAAGGATAGTCGGGTGGGGATTGGCTTGGAATGGATGCCCTGAGATGTTGAGAGGGTGGGAGGTGTGGCTCACAGGGGTAGGTTTTTTACATCTGGTTCGGGAATCGGGAATCGGGAGTCGGGAGTCGGGAATCAGGAATCGGGAGTCGGGAGTCGGGAGTCGGGAGTCGGGAATCGGGAATCGGGAGTATAGAGCGATCGCATTTATCGATCCGATGTCCCTATCCCAAGAGCGCGTTCGCGTAGCGTGGCCATTCGCGTAGCGTGGCCTTTTGGCCAAGGCCAATCGCATTGATAACCCTAGGCACAGGGAATAGAAAAATTCCCTAGTTCAGGGCATTGAAAAGCTTGTCAGGTAAAGGTTTGAGCAATTCTTGGTGCCTTGAGTTGGTAAACACAATTACATCAATTGCTATCCCTATTCTATTAAGCTAACCAAGAAAGCGGACGCATTTATCGATCCGATTAAGCTAACCCATTTAGGGATTTGATCTAAGCCATTTAGCTATAGCATTTACCTATAGCATATCCAAATTGATCATGAAACCCAATGATTTCTGATAAAACCAAACAATCCTCGGATCTCTCTAGTACTATTCCCGATTCCCGATTCCCGACTCCCGACTCCCGATTCCCGATTCCCGACTCCCGACTCCCGATTCCCGACTCCCGATTCCCGACTCCCGATTCCCGATTCCCGATTCCCGATTCCCGATTCCCTCTCTCCCCTAAACTAAAACTCTACCGATGAAAACCAGTAATTTAGACAAGTCTGAGCTTCCCTCCTCAGCAAAGCACCAAATACTTCCCAAGATTAATCTATTTACCATGTTCCGGCTTGGTCTATTCCAGATGGGATTAGGGATCTTGGCAGTGCTGACCCTAGGAGTGCTCAACCGAGTGATGATCGACGAGCTAGGTATTCCAGCCTCAATTACTGGGGGAATCCTAGCCATTTCGCTGTTTGTTGA
>NZ_JAAHHU010001491.1:0-1225 GCF_010672095.1 Moorena sp. SIO3I6
AAACAAAATAAAAAGTACGACACCTACAATCCTGTGCTCACTGTCAAACAAGGCAACCGCAACACCTACGGTCATTATGTAGAAATCAAGGGTCCATCTCGGTTAGTCTATCAACCCAATTGTCCCAAGGATTGTGGGGCTACGGTGTGGCTAGAAGTTGACCCTTCTGTCGAAATTCTCACTAAAGTGTTTAGTTAATTGCAGTATCGGTATGAGCTTGTGGCATCCCAGATGGAAGCTGCTTGAAATGTGTTGGCCTTCGGCGTTCTCTTGGTCTTTAGGCCAGGCTACAGGAACGGGTAGGTTTAAATTTGGCAAGTAGACAACTGCGGTCAAGTTTACTGTATACCAAAGGGAACAGGGAGTAGGGAGTAGGGAGTAGGGAAAAGGGAACAAAAATTCTCACAATTCATTTAGCATTGGTATAGTTGGTTTAATGTTGTTGGCAAACTGTTCAAATCAAACAGTAGAAATGCTTCACTCAGAGTAGCGGACGCAAAAGTTATCCCTAGATGATTCGTAGATATACTTACTTGTTAAATTCAGCGGACGCAAAAGTTATCCCTAGATATACTGATAGATCTACAGATATATTACATTAATTGTCAATTTATTCTCTTACTCTTGACTACTGTTCGTTTTATTTGTCACTCTAGCACCAGGAAAGCTAATCATAGTTATTACCTACTAAAAACATTTACGATATGGTAAGTAATGTTTAGATTTGTTGCGGTAGTCAGGAGTTCATCTTTGTTAACCTTGGGTGCATTAGCAGTTGTCAGTAGCCTAATTTTAAAACCGTTAGAAGCTGGAGCTGCTGTTAATGATCAGAGTCTAATTTTCGTAAAGGATTCATTACCACAGGAGCCAGTGCTAATTCCAGAGAACTTGAACAAAGGGGATAATCAGGTTTTAGGGAGCGACACTGTAAGAAATTTCAACACCATGGGTATTAACCAGCTCCTCAGTCCTCCAGCCCCAGCAAAAATTAGTCAAGCCCTACCTCCAAACCTACCTCCGGGTATAGAGCTGCCGGAGGATCGGCTGCCGGATAGACCCCCCTCTCTGGAACCAGCGCCAGAACCCCAACCTCCCCAGAAACTTCCTCCTGTGGACGAACTTCTTGACCCATCTGCTCCTAGCCCTGATCTACCGGACGAAATTCTGGAGGACATTCCAAAACAAATTTTCATTAAACGGTTTAATATTATTGGCTCAACGGTAT
>NZ_JAAHHU010001492.1:0-1224 GCF_010672095.1 Moorena sp. SIO3I6
TGGTGGTGTTGTGTGAACGAGGTATCCGCAGTTTCGATAACTATACCCGCAATATCTTAGATTTAGGAGCAGTAGTAGCACTCAAGCAGTTGACTCACTTGCCAGTGATTGTAGACCCTTCCCATGCTGTGGGTAAGCGGGAATTAGTGGCACCTCTGGCAAAAGCTGCAGTGGCAGCTGGTGCAGATGGACTGATTATTGAATGTCACCCGGAACCAGAAAAATCCGTTTCTGATGCTAGACAGGCGCTTTCCATCGAAGCAATGGTGGATTTAGTTCATAGCTTAAAGCCGGTGGCAGCAGCAGTGGGACGACAGATCGCAGAACCTGTCACTCTTCCCGAGTTAGCGATTGACCTTGGCCAAAAGGCCACGCTACGCGAACGGTCACGCTACGCGAACGCATCTTAATCTATAGCGCTACTTGAGCTGGAGTAGGGAACTTCGGACAAGGGAACAAGGAATGATTTAGGGTGGTCTTATAGCCCTGCATCGCTCTTTCCTACTGTTACCTGTTCCCTATTCCCTGTTCCCTATTCCCATCAATGGTAGTTTCACATCTTAAATGAAAATGCTAGATTAGCCATCAATCTCCTAGCATCTGCAATTTATATAAACTAGCGTACAACCCGTTTTGCCCTAACAATTCCTCATGGCTTCCCGACTCTACTAACTCTCCTCGCTTTAGTACCAGAATCCGGTCTACATTACGGATAGTGGACAGTCGGTGGGCAATAATAATTGCAGTCCGCTGTTCTAACAGCCGTTCCAAAGCTTCTTGAATCAGAGCCTCGGTAGCCACATCTAAACTGGCTGTTGCCTCATCCAGCACCAAGATTTGGGGGTTACGAATTGCAGCACGAGCAAATGCTAACAATTGTTTTTGGCCAGCAGACAGATTAGTGCCTCGCTCTCGCAGCTGGGTATCGTAGCTTTGGGGCAGTTTTTCGATAAAACTAGCCACGTTAGTCACCTGCGCTGAGGTTTTAATTTCCTCAATGGAGTAGGTTTCTCCTAAGGAAATATTACTTTTAACATCACCAGCAAAAAGAAATCCCTCCTGAAGGATGACCCCGATGTGGCGTCGTAGTTCTGCTTGGGGTAAATCCCGAATATCAATCCCATCTACCAGAATTCTGCCTTGGCTTGGTTCATAGAGGCGGCACAGCAACCGAATAATGGAACTTTTACCTGCACCGGTTGGACCAACTAAAGCAACTTTTTC
>NZ_JAAHHU010001493.1:0-1223 GCF_010672095.1 Moorena sp. SIO3I6
TTATTAGGAGATGCAGTTCATTGTTTTCCTCCTGACATTGGACAAGGCGTTAATTCTGCTTTAGAAGATATCTATGTTTTCCAGGAAATATTAGCCGAAACTAAAGATAATCTTTCTGAAGCACTTTATCGCTATCAAAACCTACGCCAATCCGATATTAAAGCCTTAATTCGTTTAGGACAAATTAGTTATCCTTGGCAATATAATCAAGACCCTTTACGGAAAAAAATATGGAGTATTAACTTTTTTATGCGCTTATTATTGAATCGTTTATTTCCTTTTTTATTTAATACCCATTCCTTCATAATGATTCAAAATCATGAATTATCTTACTCGGATATTCTTGCTAAAAGTAACAGGACTACTCAAGTGTTATCCATATTGGGAGGATTGGCAATATTGACTTTACTGTTGAAACTTATGAATTAGAATAATTTTTTCTGAATTGGTGCAAACGGCAGTTAATCAAAAAGAAGTAAATTGGAGCTGGGGGGGCGACATGATAGCTAAAAAGTAGACTGTATAAGCTTCATAGCTCTCATACCTGTCTTGATGCAAAGCGCGAGTGGTTTGAATTTACCGTAAGATAGGGTCGCCTTGTCTTGATGCAAAGCGCGAGTGGGGGAAACCCCCTTTGGCAGCGCTGCATCGCTATTAAAAAATATTTAACCATGCATCTGCATAACCTGCTAACTATAAAGGCGACCCTATCTAAGGTTTTGTCTCCGGGGGCTCAAGCAGGGCTGTTTCTTGCGTCCGACTAAAACGTGATTGGTAGGGAGGTGGGGAGATAGGGAGGTGGGGAGATAGCGGTGCGACCCGTGGCGAATTTAATTCGCCTAGCGATGCAGCGCGGTCTTGGGGGTTCCCCCCATGACCGACTGCATCAAGACAAGGAAAGCGCACCGTCGGAGAATTTTTATTAATAAAAAGGTATTTTTAACCTTAAAAAAACCTTCTCCCCAGCACCCCAACGCCCTTTCAGCAGATTGACTTGACAATTTATTCATGAAAATGAAACAGCCCTGCCTCTACAGGGCGGGGTAGTTCATTTCTCATCTAAATAAAAACGGTAAAACAAATAATCATCTCGGAAAGGATGATCATCTGCGACATGATGAATAATACCTCGATTAATCAGTATCTGTCCAATAGCCACTGCATCTTCCCGAGTAGAATTACACCGTTTCACCAACCAATCTACGGCTTCTGACCCAACAAAA
>NZ_JAAHHU010001494.1:0-1223 GCF_010672095.1 Moorena sp. SIO3I6
TAATCCGCCTGGTCCCAAGCTGGGACAGAGTGATCTAGGGCAAACCAAATGCGATCGCAAAATCCACTCCCTAGCCAAATTAGTCCTAAAATTACTGGATCTCTAAAGCGTCTTTTCATAGTGGTGAGTGCTAGGTGCTCAGATCAATTAGCTACAACAATCTTACCTGTAGTGATTGAGTAAATTGATATTGAACGGGTAATCTTGAGAAAGCGTTTATTTGAACAAAACCCAGATGTTCATACCTATGTAGAGGAGGAAGAAGATGACTAAGACTTCTGATGCGATTAAAATTCTTAACAAGAAGACTCGTACTGACCCCGAGATGGAGGAAATGATAGCAGAAGCTTCTATTAATGCAGAGGTGGCACAGTTGATTTATGAAGCCAGAACAAAAGCGGGGTTAACCCAGAAACAGCTTGCAGAACTTTTAGGTACAAAGCAGCCTGTGATTGCACGACTGGAAGATGCTGATTATGAAGGACAGTCCCTTTCGATGTTGCAAAAAATCGCTCGCGCTCTGAATCACCGGGTAGCGATCGCGATCCATAAGCTGATAGCTGATAGCTGATAGCTGATAGCTTACCCAATTATTAACTGCTTAAATTATAAGATAGCGGTTTCTATCCTAATCAGTTACACAGGATTTTTTCTATCTTACCGATTCCCGATTCCCGATTCCCGATTCCCGATTCCCGATTCCCGATTCCCGATTCCCAGATCCGCTGTTCCCGTAAACCCAAAGAAAGATTTGTATCTCACCTAATTTAAAACCGCTATACTTAAAGCCTTAACTTACCGAGGGGCTTGACACTCGACTCATCAAACCACTCTATCTTAGTACTATACTTTTCCTCAAGTCCTTGTTGCAAATGATCAGATGGATAAAATAGAAACACATCACTAAACCCTTGAGGAATATCGGGAATAGTAGGGGGAATGACTAACTGAAGTTTTACCTGAGGATTTAATAAATAACTAAGAGAAATCACATCCCCAGGATTCACGGAAGAAACATTGCTAATTACCAGAGGTCGCTCAGCTTGATTAATAATCCTAGCGATAGTAGGATTGTGATGGCCAACTTGCTTGTTCCACCAGATTTCTGTTTGGGAACTAATAGCACAAGAGATAACTCCCCCTGTAAGCAGCACAGCTACTATTCCTTTCCAGACTTTCTTTGTTCTTAAATTACCGTTTATTAAATTAGCCCTGGATAGATA
>NZ_JAAHHU010001495.1:0-1222 GCF_010672095.1 Moorena sp. SIO3I6
TCAGGGACTGGAAAAAGCCAAAGAAAACATAGAAGAAGCGGTCGATGTGAAGGCCGAAGTTAAAAAGCAAGTACTGGTCAACATGACCAGATTGCGGGATGAACGCACTGCTTTGAGCGATCGCTTTGAGGTGGTACTTCAAGAGCTGGAACTTAAAGGCGGTGATGTCGAGTCGTACAAAAAATACATCGATGCCATCAGTGGGATTAAGGTAGACGTAAGCGACACTGAAGGAACCTGGATTACCATCGTCGGCTGGCTCCAGTCTAAAGAAGGAGGTCTCCGCTGGGCGAATAACATTGGCAAATGTATAGGAATCGTTACTGGTTTTAGCATCCTCTCGGTGATCTTAGGGACAATCCTCGAGAAATCGTTGTGGATGTTCCCGAATATTTCAGTGATGCTGGGTCAGTTCTTGGTTACTCTAACCCGCCAAGGATTATTTGTGGTGGGTATTATTTTAGGGATTACTGCCCTAGAGATCAGTATTGGTCCACTGATGGCTATGATTGGAGCTGCTGGTTTTGTGGTAGCCTTTGCGTTTCAAAATACCCTCGGTAACTTTGCCAATGGGTTAATGATCTTGGTCTATAAACCTTTCGACGTGGGGGATCAGATTGAAGTAGCTGGGGTAAACGGTATCGTTAAGGATGTCAACTTAGTTTGCACCACCATCAATACTTTGGAAAATAAAATCGTTATCTTGCCGAACAACTCAGTCTGGGGTAACGTTATTACGAACGAAACCAGTAGCCCCGTCCGCGCTATGTTTCTCTCGATCAGGATCAGCTACCGCAATAGTATTCCTCAAGCGATCCAAGTTCTTAAGGATATTGCCAACTCCCATCCTTTAGTATTGGAAGACCCTGGACCTTGGATCGACACCGGTGAATTGGCTGAAGATGCTGTTAAGATTTGGTTTTTGGCCTATACTAAGACAGAGGATTACTGGACAGCCTATTGTGACATCAGCCGAATTATAAAAGAAAGATTTGAAGAAGAGGGAATTGTGATCCCACTGCCGAGCCAGGAACTATACATCAGCGAAGCTATGGCGTTGGAAGAGGGCAGTATGGCAAAAAGGTTTAAAGACAAAGACCTTCCCCTAGAAGAAGTCATGCCCAGATAGCAACTCCTTGCGCTCCATAGCTCTCTCCCCAAGGGTTAAACCCCACATTCCGCAGATTAATTTGTAGTATGCAAAGTAATACGCTAATCCTGT
>NZ_JAAHHU010001496.1:0-1221 GCF_010672095.1 Moorena sp. SIO3I6
TATCAACGACATCCAGAGAGATCTGGAATATTTGCAATTATAGCTCTTGATTTTTGTGTAGCTAGGACTATATAGTATTTAATTAATAACTTCCTTGAGGCGGTCTAAATTCAACCAATAGTAATTCCGAATATGATAAGTCAGATGACCCAAGCGCTCCTTGACCACAGGAACGTAATCATCCTCTGGCAACAACAACTCACTGGCCGCCTGCAAAGCAGTGTAGAATAGGGCTTGAATATCCAACGGATAGCCATCAACTCCCATGCGTCGGTCAATCATGAACGCACCATCCGGCACCAACATGGTGGGAAACAGATCAAATCGCTTAGTCAGACACAGATCTAGAACTAATTTGATTCCCCGTTGGAACCTTGTCTGGTGGGCAAGGGCTTGATCACCAGTTGCCTTGACATAAGCCCTTAAAATCAGCAACCACCATAAGCCAGAATCTACTGGAGCAACTCGTGCGATCGCATGTTCCCCAAAATCCGCCCCTAAATACTCCTGTTCCTTCTTATGTATTACTTTAAAGCTGGCTGGCATCAATCCTTGACCCGCCTTAAAGCAATCCATATGCTTTTCACGGCTTTGAAGCCCTAGGGTTTCGATCAGGAAATTGCGCACAATTTCTCCCTTGCCCTTCATCAGCAATGCCATAGCCGACACCGCGAAATCCCGCGTAAAGCACTGGTCATAATTCAGGGCTTCCATATCCGGGTCTTTCGACGCTACTGTGCCCACGGGATGTCCTTGATAATAGATAATCGAATCTTCCAGGGCTTGCCAAGCTGCATCGATCAGATTACCTTCGCTTCCCATATAAAATTTCTCCTTTAAGTTGTCCATCTGGTTGATGCTAGCTTAACTCCTTTGAAAAAATCCTGAAGTACTTGGCTCGGATATCGAAAGACAGAGAAATTCGGGAACTTCGGATCAAGGAACTTCGGATCAAGGAACAGGGAATAGGTCAGAAGAATTGAGGCAATTTATATCATAAAAATACTAATGCTGCAAGGTATCAGCAAACAATCTTTAACAAAAAAACCTTCAACTGTAAGCACTCAGCCGTCAGCCGTCAGCCGTCAGCTAAAAGCTCACGCTACTTGAGGTGCCGTCAGCTTATTTTATTCAAAGGTGCGCTCTTACCATTAAGAATTAAATTCGCCACGGGTCGCACCTAAAAGTACCGATTGCGCTACGCGCATTAGCTGATAGCTG
>NZ_JAAHHU010001497.1:0-1219 GCF_010672095.1 Moorena sp. SIO3I6
TTGGGGGAAATTTTTATTAAGGGTAATTATCCCGAAATGATATAATAAACTTTAATGTACTTCATCAGTATGATCAACTATATATAGCAATTATCATAGCTAAGTACAAAATTTCGGGATTTTAGGGAACAGGGAACAGGGAACAGGGAACAGGGAACAGAGAATAGGGAACAGAGAATAGGGAATAGGGATGCACTGCATCAAGACTGTACCTCATAACTACGATAAAAACTATAAATGCAACACTTAGGTGCCGTGATTTCCCTACGGTCACGCGGGGCGCGATTGACCTTTGGTCACGCGGGGCGCGTTCGCAAATTGAGATTATAACCAGGATTCCAAAAGTAATGCTCTGACCTGCTGCATCCGCTGAAAATCCCTATCTGCTGAGACGATGATCAATCCATGGCGCAATGCGATTGCAGCAATCCATAAATCGTTATCACTAATCCCTATTTCTTGAATTTTGGTTTTTCGTCGCTTCTTTCGGTCTTTCGGTCCAAAATACTGCAATATCTCGGCTTTAAATTGACCATAGATATCAGCTGTTTCATTATCTACTGGATAGATATAAATACCTTGAATAAAGGCTTGCACTCGTGCTATATTAGTAGCCTTTTGTTCGGAATTTTGAACCATAAACATCAGTTCCCCCCGAACAATAGTGCAGGTACAAACTGGTACATTACCTTTGTCCCACATCCGTTGAAGTACGGCTGGATTGCCTGCAATCAGTAAACTACAATGGTTAGTATCCAGCAGATACATTATTCAAACGCCACTTCAGAGCGGTTTTCATAAACTAGGCGAAGACATTCTTCTAAGTCATCACCTTCCCAGGTTCCTGCGTATTTCAATAGAGACTGGGCAGTAGACCTAGGAGGAAAAGAGGTGGGCTTGTCGGGAGACTCAGTGTGTGGTTGATCAGACAGAACAATAACCCGAACTCGTTTTCCAGCTAGTTTTTCCCCTTGGTCAATAATCTCTTCCCAGGTTCCTTCTAATTCTAGGGGGTCTGCGGTCATAGAGTTTTTTGAGTATAATAATGTCTCTAGTTTACTCGAGCTCGAACCCCTTCACCAGTATTTATAGGGTCTTAATACACTCTCGAAAAAGAAGAGATTGAGGCAGATTAATTGGGGTTGGGGACAAATACAGTCAATCCGTTGGGAATACATTCAACTTTGATAGGAGTTGTTCCAATGACTTCTCCATCCAA
>NZ_JAAHHU010001498.1:0-1217 GCF_010672095.1 Moorena sp. SIO3I6
GAGGTGGTATCGTTGCTCAACAAGTATTTTGAAACCATGGTAGAGGCTGTATTCAATCACGATGGCACCTTGGACAAGTTTATTGGAGATGCCTTGATGGCCGTGTTTGGAGCACCTTTACCCCTGCCAAATCATGCTTGGAAGGCTGTCAAATCAGCTCTAGATATGCGCTCACGCTTAGCAAAATTTAATTCCAATCGCAGGGGTAACAACCAACCCGAAATCCGGATTGGGATGGGAATTAGTTCTGGAGAAGTGGTTTCCGGCAATATCGGCTCCCAAAAACGGATGGACTATACGGTTATTGGAGATGGGGTGAATCTAAGTGCTCGTCTCGAAAGCGTTACCAAAGAGTATGGCTGCGATATTATCTTGAGTGAGTCTACCTATAATTTGTGCCGCGATCGCATTGTGGTGCGGGAGTTAGATCAAATCCGGGTCAAAGGTAAAAACCAAGCGGTTAGGATTTATGAATTAATTGGCAAAACCGACCTATCCCTTACCGATAAAAGAAAACGGTTCTTGGATTTGTATCAAGCAGGGCGTAATGCTTACATCAAACGAGACTTTAACCAGGCACTCAAGTATTTTACTGATGCACTAGACATACAACCAAATGACCGGCCTGTCAAGACCCATATTAACCGAGCTAAAAACTATTGTGATCATCCTCCTGATGATTCCTGGGATGGAGTTTACACGATGACCACGAAGTGAAGTATGAACTATTTCTTCCTTTATATACCTATATACCCAGGCTCTTTTTGCTTTGTTTCAAGTCTTTCCACAGTTGTTTAATCTGCTGGTAAGCCTCTTCTGGAGGCAGCTTACCAGCAGTTTCGAGATTACAGATGTAGTTTACTTTTTGAGCAAATTCCTGTAAATTAGCGTTAAAAACCAGGTTTTCTGGCTTGAACTGACCGTGATAGGGACTGTGAGGGTATAAAAAATCAGATGGATCTACCATAGCTATTGCCTGCACCAGACGTTCTTAACCTAACCTTAACTTAACTGATCATACTATAACTTCCTAGCAAAATTTCTGATTTTGCATGATTGTGATTGCTGTAATAGACATCAGGTTTTAGTTGTACTATGCAAAACACAAGGGCATATTCGGTTTTGGTGACAAACTTGAGCTAGATCCGCGCTTACGCGCCACATGTTTTCCCAATCCGGTTTTGGGACGGAGCTTATAAAGTGCGCCCGTAGGTGGC
>NZ_JAAHHU010001499.1:0-1215 GCF_010672095.1 Moorena sp. SIO3I6
CAGCAATTCAGGCTGGTGTTTTGGGCGGGGAAGTAGAGGATGTCCTGCTACTGGATGTTACTCCCCTTTCCCTGGGTATAGAAACGTTAGGAGAAGTGTTCACCAAAATTATCGAGCGCAATACTACTATTCCTACCAGTAAGTCCCAGGTATTTTCCACAGCTACTGATGGACAAACCTCCGTAGAAATCCACGTATTGCAGGGGGAGCGGGCAATGGCTAGAGATAACAAAAGCCTGGGAAAATTCCTGCTCACTGGTATTCCCCCAGCTCCCCGTGGTGTCCCTCAAATTGAAGTTACCTTTGAAATCGATGTCAACGGCATTCTTAAAGTCGCTGCCAGTGATCGAGGAACTGGGAAAGAGCAAAGTATTGTGATTACCAATACGGGGGGATTAAGTCCAGCGGAAGTGGAACGGATGCGCCGTGAGGCAGAAGACTATGCTGACCAAGACCGCCGTCGCATGGAATTGGTGCAACTGAAAAACCAAGCCGATGGCTTACTATATAACTATGAATCTACTATCAAAGACCATGGGGAATTGATTAGCGCTAACCTTCAGGCTCAAGGACTAAAGGAGCAAGCAGATCAACAAAAGCAGCACCTAGACACCATAATGACAGACCCCTCTATTGAGGTCGAGGAGGTGAAAGAAGCTATTGAAACTTTGCAGAAAACTGTCTTGGAAATTGGGGGGATCATTTACGCGAGTGCCAGCCTGGGGTCAGACCCGGAATTTATCGCGTCTGACGAAACAGTTCAAGAGTCCAATTCAAACGACTCCACCCAAATAGAACCGGATGCTGTAGGAGAATTTGTGGTTGATTTTGAGAATGAAACCTTAGAAGTAGATGTTGACTACGAAGCAGTTGATTACGGCAACAGCTCCCTAAAAGATAGATAATTCAATTCCTTGCTTTGACTAGCTCAAGCCAACCTTGAGATTATGGTCACATAAGCAGGTGGCAATCAGCTGATTTTTTTGATAGACAATGATATAGGATGCAGGTAATGCTGGAATGCGCTCTTTGTGCTTTTATAGCAATAACCTGAGGAATAACAAGAGCCCCCACTATATAAATGGAAGACCGATCAGCGCTCTATGGCTGACTATTATGATCTGCTTGGTGTCTCTCGTGATGCCGACAAAGATGAAATTAAACGTGCTTACCGTCGCTTGGCACGGAAGTACCACCCAGATGTTAACAAAGAAC
>NZ_JAAHHU010000015.1:0-24276 GCF_010672095.1 Moorena sp. SIO3I6
TTCTTCATGGCAAAAAGAAAACCAAGCAGAAGGCTTGAAGTAAGGCTTGAGCCGGATGATGGGTAACTGTCAAGTCCGGTTCTTAGGGGAGGGGAGTAGAGTAATCTACAAACCTTACCCGACTTCACGCACGGTTCTGGAGCGGAGGTGCCCCGGATAATACCGGGCATCGACCGTAACAAATAGCAACGAGGGTCGTTCCAGCAAAAGATCTCGACGACCGCCTAGAAGCTGGGCTTGCCTTTGTGACCTGTGGACGCTTCGTAGTTCCAGGTTAGCATAGGACACCACCACCTCGACGTAAGTCAGGTGGTGGAAGCTTCATTAGTTTTGTGAAATGGGCATCTTGGTGAAATGAGCATCTTAGTGGAATGGGCATCTTAGTGGAATAGGCATCTTGCCTGTTCCACCCAAATCAACCTACTCCCCCGACTCCCGACTCCCGACTCCCGACTCCCGATTCCCGACCCCCCCACACTTACCTTGGCCGGATCCTCTAGGATGACAGATGAAGCAGGAAAGTCCTATCGTGAGGGTAAAGCTAGAGCTATACCCTTCCGGGATTACTCTCAGTAGTTGCGTAACCTGTAGATTCACATTAAGCTAATTGTTCTTTGAGGCTGTACCGTGCCTAAATCTATTCCATTACTATCTATTCTTGTTCTGATGGGTTTGATGAGTTGGTCAGCACCAGTTGCTGGACAAGCACTCATTCCCTATACCCTAAAATTGGATTCAGAGGAACTCGAACAGCAGGGCTTAACTCTGGCTCAGGAGGCCATTCAGTTAGTCCGCTTTCAACAATACGACCTGGCCCTGCCTAAGGCCAAGTTAGCCACTCAACTTGCCCCCAACATCTATCAAACCTGGTTTATCTTGGGAACGTTGTACGTACAGTCCCAGGAGTTGGATCAAGGCATTGAAGCCTTGCAAAAGTCTTTCTCTCTGGCACCAGAAGAGGCTGGAGTGCTGTTCACCTTGGGGTCAGCCTATTTTCAAAAAACTGAATATAGAAAAGCGATCGCTCAGTTGAAAGCGGGTTTAAAACTCAAGCCCGATGTGCCAGAAGCCCTGTTTGACTTGGGTAACTCTTACTATATGCTGAATCAGTATACTGAAGCCATCGATGCTTACAACAAAGCTGTTGCCCAAGACAAAAACTTTTGGCCAGCCATCAACAACATTGGGTTGGTGAACTATGAACAAGGGGATGTGGAGAGTGCCATTAAACAATGGGAAGCAGCGATAGGGATTGATAAAGAGGCCGCAGAACCTCAACTTGCGATCGCTGTGGCTCTGTATGCCCAAGGGGATATCGAAAAGGCACTATTAATGGGAGAAGCGGCAATCCGCCTAGATAGCCGCTATGCTAACTTAGAGTTTCTTAAGGAAAACCTGTGGGGTAAGCGCCTGCTTTCTGAAACCGAAAAGTTTCTGGAAAATCCCAGAATCCAAGCCACCATTATCCAGAGTCAAGGTCTACCCTAAGCAGCCCAACTCCACCTGTCATGGGTGACTCCTAAAAACAGTGCTTGATCTCCATCAATTGCCAATAGGGGAGGGATCGCAACCAAATATGGGCAATCATCTCAAGGGGGGTGGTTTAAGATTGGCAATTTTCAAGAAAGGAATTTAATTGTCCTGGGGCAATAGAGCGATGATCTGATTAACAAACTGTTGATGGTCAACAACAGGTTTGGAGATGTAGTCATCGGCACCACTTTGCTTAAGGAAGTTTTCTCGATCCCCTTCCATCGCATGAGCAGTGACCAGAATAATCGGCAGTTGGGACGTTTCAGCATCAGCCTTAAGCATTTGGGTAATCTTAATGCCGTCTACTGATTTACCCTGATAAACACTATGAGCTAGGGAAACATCCATCAAGATAATGTCTGCCTCCCCAGCTTGGGCTATCTGCATTACTTCTTCTACATCTTCAGTATGCTTTACATTCAAACCGCCCCGCTTACTGAGAATCTTGGAAAAAACACGAGCATTAATCGGATCATCTTCGACAATCAGAACGGTTTTCATGGGTCTTGGATCAAGAGTGTCATTTTTGGCAAAAGTGTCATTTGATCATAAGTTTGACAGGGAATCGGTCATGTTGCTATTTCAAATGCAAGATGTCATCTTCTCAAGTCTACTTTCCCCAAATGCTTAGCTAACTAGTAATGTTCATGGGACTGATACAGGTGATAGGCGGCTTTTTACCAGGCAAGCTGACGCTCCTGGAAAAAGCCTTCCCTAACTGCATCCAAACCTAGATTATAGTGTCTTGGGGACAGTGGGCACAACGACTTGTTAGAAGCGAAGCTTCTGGCTGGGTTTTCCTTGAGCCTATTTCTTTGAGTCGTGCCCATAGTTATGCTTGGCAAAACCCACCACTATCTTAAGGCGGGAAATCGGCTTTGGAACCAGATGCTCAGATTTTATGTAAGCATTCAGCCGTCAGCCGTCAGCCGTCAGCCGTCAGCCGTCAGCCGTCAGCCGTCAGCTTATTTTATTCAATAGCTGAGAGCTGATAGCTGATAGCTGAGAGCTGATAGCTGATAGCTGATAGCTGATAGCTATTGAAGAAATTCTCTTGTGCTGATCTTTGCGATCTTTTCGAGTACCGTAGCCTTAACGAGCGTGCAATTTCCCTATACCCTAAACCCCAACACCCTGTGGTCAATTCCTTGGAGGATTTTTGATGGCAAAACAGCTGAACCTAATGGGAAACAGTAATGTCATTCCCACAGCCCTACATTTGGAGATGCAACGGTCATATCTTGAATATGCCATGAGTGTGATTGTGGGGCGTGCTTTACCTGATGTCCGTGATGGGCTTAAGCCCGTACATCGACGTATCCTATATGCGATGCACGAATTAGGGTTAACCCCAGATCGACCATACCGGAAATGTGCTCGTGTGGTTGGGGATGTGTTGGGTAAATATCACCCCCACGGTGACCAAGCGGTGTATGAAGCGATGGTGCGGTTAGTCCAGGACTTTTCCACCCGCTATCCCCTCCTGGACGGTCATGGCAATTTTGGTTCGGTGGATAATGATCCACCAGCAGCCATGCGTTACACTGAAACCCGACTTTCTCCCGTGGGCGCTCAAGCCCTATTGTCAGAAATTGGGGAAGCAACGGTTGATTTTATCGACAACTTTGATAGCTCCCAGCAAGAGCCAGTTGTACTCCCGGCACAATTACCAATCTTGTTGCTCAATGGTTGCTCTGGCATTGCTGTGGGCATGGCAACCAATATTCCTCCTCACAATTTGGTAGAGATAGTAGATGGCTTGATTGCTCTGATTGACCGTCCCGATTTAGCAGATGAAAAACTCTGGAAATTAATTCCCGGACCCGATTTTCCCACTGGGGGGGAAATTGTGGCAGCTGAGGGGATTCGGGATGCCTATACTACGGGTCGTGGCAGTATACCCATTCGAGGCATCACCAAGCTTGAAACCATTCAAGTCGGTCGAGGGAAACGGGGGCAACGCAGGGCAATTGTAGTGAGTGAGTTGCCCTATCAGGTCCATAAAGCCGCCTGGATTGAAAAAGTGGCAGCTTTGGTCAATCAAGGGCGTATAGAAGGGATTAGCGATATCCGAGATGAAAGCGATCGCGAAGGGATGCGGGTGGTGGTGGAACTCAAACGAGATGCTCAGCCATCAGTGGTTCTCCAGCAGTTGTATAAGCAAACTCCCCTGCAAACAAACTTTGGTGCTATCCTGCTGACCTTGGTAGATGGACAACCCCGACAACTTACCCTGCGGCAGTTGTTAGAATCATTTATTAGCTTCCGAGAACAGACTCTAACCCGCCAATATACCTATGAGCAGTCCCAGAAAGAAAGACGTCTTCACCTGGTAGACGGGTTACTGGCTAGCCTCAATCAGCTGGATGCCATGATTGACATTCTCAGAAATGCTCCTGATGGTACCACCGCTAAGCTTTCCCTGCAAAATCAGTTAAACTTAAGTGAAATCCAGGCTGACGCAATTCTGGCCATGCCCATGCGACGGCTAACTGGCTTAGAACGAGAAAAGTTAGAGACCGAGCGTGAGGAACTTTCCCAGCGCCTGGAACAGCTGCAACAATTACTCAATGATCGGCGGGAATTGCTCAAAGCCCTGAAGAAAGATTTGCGATCGCTTAAACGGAAGTACGGTGATCCTCGCCGTACCCTAATCAACTCTATTGCTTCCACTGAAGAACAGCAAGAACAACCGATAGCTCCTCAACACAAGAGTAAGAAATCTGCTCAACCCCAAAAAACTCCTGATACCCTACCTAATGCTCCAACTGAGCCAGAACAAACACTTCTAGAATTTACCTACCAAGGGTATATACAGCGGCAAAGTGCCACAACACAGCCAAAATTACCGAAGTCAATTAAACAAGGGGAGGACTTTGTAGTTGAGGCTCAGCTGTCGCTCACTACACAAGAATTAATGGTAATCACTGCTTCTGGCAAAGCCTACCCAGTCAAAATTAGAGATATTCCACCAGCAGCTGGACGCAAGCAGGGCATTCCCTTGGTAAAGTTGCTGCCAACTTCGGTTCAATCAGAAACAGTTGTGGCTCACTTTAGGGTGCCAGATGACTTAGAAAACTTCACCCTAGTTTTGCTGACTCACCAAGGTAAAATTAAGCGTGTATCAGTGTCTGAGTTGACCAAACTAACGAACCGTGGTATGTTGCTTACCAAGTTCAGAAATGAGGATCAGCTACAGTATGCTAACCTATCTACTACTACAGCTACACAAGTGGTGGTAGCAACCAGCAATGGACGGCTGTTGCGCTTTGAGATTAATGACAAACAGTTACCGATTATGGGACGCAGTGCTCAAGGAAATCAAGCCTTGCGGCTAAAGGGTAAAGAAAAGCTGGTTGGCTGTGTTGTTTTAGGGGAAGAGGAAAACCTCTTACTGGTGTCTGAGCAGGGGTATGGAAAGCGCCTCCCCGCGCAGGCGATCAGGTTGGCTAATCGGGGAGACCTGGGAACTCAAGCGCTACAGTTTAAGACCGCTAAAGATGCTTTGGTCAGCATGGTCACCGATTCCATCGCCAATGAGGTCATGGTAGTCACTTCCGTTGGCGGTAAGCGTTTAGCAATGGAATCGGTGCCGATTTGGGGAAAAGATGGCACAGGCGATCCCATTGCCCAACTCAAGCCAGAGGAAAAAATCATTACTGTTACTCCTCTGGTTCAGGAGTTAACTGTTTAACTGGTTCAGGAGTTAACTGTTTAAGGCGATAGCCCACACTGTGAACAGTTTCAATCAAATCTCTGGGTGCGCCAGCTAATCTCAGTTTGCGCCTCAAACTTTTGATGTAAGCGTTGACCGTCTCCTCTTCGGGAGGGTTTTCAAAAGACCAGACGTGCTCGATAATTACACTACGAGTCAGTACCCGCCGACCGTTGCGCAGGAAAAATTCGAGTAAACTATACTCCTTACGGGTAAAGTGGATAAGTTGGTGCTCATAGCTTACTTCATAGGTACTCGGGTCAAGACGCAAATCGCCCCACTGAAGTACTGGTGGTGCGATAGATTGACCTCGGCGCAGCAGAGCCCGAATCCGAGCGAATAATTCTGGTAAGTCAACTGGCTTAACTAGATAATCATCAGCCCCTGCATCTAGACCCTTGACTTTATCATTAGTGTTATCGCGACCCGTCAACATTAGAATCGGGATTTGATTGCCTTGGGCTCGCAATTTTCGACAAACACCAAAGCCATCAAGCTTGGGCAGAGTCAGATCTAGCACCATCAAGTCATAATCAAGCATTTGGGATTGCTGGCAAGCAACTTCCCCATTGGTAACCAGATCAACCACGTAACGTTGGTTGGTGAGGGCTTCGGATAAATTTTCAGCAAGGAGAATATCATCTTCCACTAACAAAATTTTCATTGTAGAAGTAGTTTTTTGTTAAAAATGACTGATAAGAGTACATAGGTAAAGTCTAAAAGAGATTGGAGTGGCGATTCTACGTCAAGACTAACTTATGTTACTATCGTTCCTCTCGTTCCTCCAGTTTCTGCGTAGATCAGCAACAGTAAAGTTGACAGCAGTCACAACCACTGTTCATAATTATCAGGTGGATAAACTTTAGCATTCAAAATAAACCCTTGGCTAACGTTGTTGTAATTGGTGCCCAGTGGGGCGATGAAGGAAAAGGCAAAATAACAGATCTGCTGAGTCGTTCAGCAGATGTAGTCGTCCGTTACCAGGGGGGCGTCAATGCTGGGCATACGGTTGTTGTTCAAGGTCAAACGTTTAAACTGCATCTGATTCCTTCTGGAATTTTATATCCGGATACAGAGTGTATTATTGGCTCCGGTACAGTTATTGACCCACAAGTTTTAATTACTGAACTTGACCAACTTGAAGCACTGGGCATTTCCACTAAAAATCTGCTGATTTCAGACATAGCCCATGTCACGATGCCTTATCATCGATTGATTGACCAAGCATCGGAAGAGCGCCGGGGTAGGCAGAAAATTGGTACCACTGGTCGTGGCATTGGTCCGACCTATGCGGATAAATCAGAGCGTGCTGGTATTCGGATCATTGACCTGATGGATCCGGAAGTATTGGTAGAAAAGTTAACCTGGACGATTAATTATAAGAACGCTATTTTAGAGAAGCTCTATAATCTACCGCCGTTAGACCCAGCAGTTGTGATCAAGCAATACCAGGAGTATGCTGAACGGCTAGGCTCCTATGTGGTCGATAGTTCCTTGAAGATTTATGAGGCGATTGAGCAAAAACGCAATATTCTGTTTGAAGGCGCTCAAGGGACACTGCTAGATTTAGATCATGGGACGTACCCCTATGTAACCTCTTCCAATCCGGTTGCTGGTGGAGCTTGTGTGGGTGCTGGTGTAGGACCGACAATGATTGATCGGGTGATTGGTGTGGCAAAAGCTTACACAACCAGAGTCGGAGAAGGACCGTTTCCCACAGAGATTCACACTCGAGAAGGAGAGTTACTTTGTGAGCTAGGATCAGAATTTGGGACAACCACCGGTCGCCGCCGCCGTTGTGGCTGGTTTGATGCCGTCATTGGTCGCTATGCTGTTCGGATTAATGGTCTTGACTGTCTAGCGATCACCAAACTGGATGTACTCGATACCTTTGAAGAAATTAAGGTGTGCGTCGCCTATGAAATTGACGGTGAAATCAGTCGGGAATTTCCTAGCAGTACTAGCGTGTTTTCCCGATGCCAGCCGGTTTACAAAACCCTATCCGGTTGGCAAAAATCTACTGCTGAATGTCGGTCTTTAGAGGATTTACCCACCGAAGCCTTGGATTATCTTAAATTCCTGGCAGAACTGATGAAAGTTCCCATTGCAGTGGTTTCCTTAGGAGCCAGCCGCGACCAGACAATTATTGTGGAAGACCCAATCCACGGTCCAAAGCGAGCACTATTGGATGCTAGCGGTACACCGATAACTTCGGGAGTTTGAGGGGGTCAGGGTGTCAGGGCGTCAAGGCGTCAGTCGGAGAGTTTGAATTTCAGTAGTTTCCGATTCGATTCAACACCCTGACTTACGATTGAGGTCAGCACCCCCCTCGGTGGCGGAATCGACCGGTAGCTGACCAGTAATCGCCATTAAATTGGCTATATTATCTCGAAGAGTTAAATTCCTACCGATGAATGTTACTGTAGAATGTCAAAAGCGACCAGAAGGTAGTAAGCCGAGAGCCTTACGCCGTTCTGGCTTGATTCCCACCGTACTTTACGGTCACAATGGTGCAGAATCTGTATCCCTAACTATGACGGCTAAAGCAGCAGAAGACTTGCTTAAAACAGCCTCGGTTAATAATACCCTGATAGAGCTCTCTATTCCTGACCTTTCCTGGAATGGTCCAGTGCTCCTGCGGGAGATACAATCTCATCCTTGGAAAAATTCCCTTTACCACCTCAGTTTTTTCTCGGTGGCTTCTCAAAATAAAGTAGAGGTTGTTGTACCTCTGAAGCTAGTGGGAGAATCCGTGGGAGTTAAGCAAGGTGGAATTTTGCAGCAAAGGCTTACAACAGTGAAAGTGCAATGTCCCCCAGATAAAATTCCCGAAACCATTGATATTGATATATCAAATTTGGAACAGGGTAAGATGTTCTACATTAACGAGTTAGTCTTGCCAGAAGGGATCCAGGTTATGGATGATCCTAAATTAAGTGTTCTTGCTATCACTTCTAAATAAAGCGTTGCACAATACAGGTAAGCATTAAGCTATCAGCCGTTGGCTGATAGCTTACCTTAAAGGGTGCATGTCAGTTTTGTTAATCCCTGATTCAGATCCCCCGTTTCCCTTAATAAGGGGGACTTTTCAATCTAATTCCCCCCTTTTTTAAGGTAGGGCTGTTTCAAAGAAAAATAAGTTAACGAGAAAAGGAGATAGGGGGATAGGGGGAACCCACCCCTAACCCCGACCAGGAGGGGATAGGGAAATAGCTCAAAATTTTCCGAAAAATCCCCAAATTTAGTCATTAAAATCTGACTAATTAGCCGGCTTCAATCAACTCAAATGACTAACAATTCGTGATTCGGCTTTTGAGTATGGTTAGATAAATTTGGCCAAAATCACGACTATTCGCGCTCCTTATTCCCCTCCTGGTCGGGGTTAGGGGTGGGTCCCCATCTCCCCATCTCCCCATCTCCCCATCTCCCCATCTCCCCATCTATTTTTGGCGAGAATGAAACAGCTTTTTTAAGGGGGGTTAGGGGGGATCTATGTACCTAATTACAAAGTTGACATGCTCCCTACCTTAAATCATATTTTGTTAATTGCCGATTGACCACTGATAATTTTCACTAAGAATTTTCAATGTTCAATTTTAAATTGACGAATAATGTTCCATGATAAGTATTGAACCGAAAACAATATCATTACTTGAGAAAGCAATGATAGGTTGGTTATATTTGTCTGATTAAGCCAGGGGAGAGTTAAAATTTCCCTGGATTTTTTGTGAATGATTAGTTGGATTGGAAGAAAATGACAGAAAACTCTCAACAGTCAAGACCTATTGATGTCTTTGGTGTCGGAAATGCTTTAGTCGATATTCTGGCACTGGTGGATGATGATTTTATCCGGGAACATGACCTGAATCGAGGGGCAATGACGTTGATGGATGCCCAAAAGCAGGCTATGATTCTACAGAATCTTGAGCATCAGCATGTGTCTGTGGAACTAAGCTCAGGAGGCTCGGCTGCTAATACTATGATTGCGATCGCTCAAAGTGGTGGTAAAGGCTTCTATTCCGGTAAGGTCTCTAGAGATACCAATGGGGAATTTTACCGACAAGACCTATTGGAGGCAGGGATTCACTTTGATGTGCATCCAGCTGAGCTATCTAGTGGTCCAACTGGTACCTGTGTGGTTCTAACTACGCCTGATGCTGAGCGTACTATGTGTACTCATCTGGGAGTGTCTACTACTTTGGCTCCTACTGATATTGATGTGGAACGACTCAGCCAATGCAAATATAGCTACGTTGAGGGCTATCTCTGGACGGGAGATGACACTCGCAAAGCTTGTATTGAGGCGATGGAACAGTCCAAGCTTAAAGGAGTAAAGAGTGCTTTTACCTTTTCCGACTTCTTTCTAGTAGAGAATTTTGCTGATGATTTCCGTAACTTGATTACAGATTATTGTGATGTGGTCTTCTGTAACGCGGCAGAAGCACGCCACTTCTGTGGAGTGGAATCCTTGTCTGATTGTGCTGGTAAAATAGGCGAGTTAGTGGATACAGCTTTTATCACTGATGGCCCTAATGGTTGTTTAGTGGTGGAAAATAAAACAATTTTCCAGGTGCCTGGATTCCCAGCTAAGGCCGTGGATACGGTAGGAGCTGGTGATGCGTTTGCCGGTGGTGTGTTGTTTGGACTCACTAATGGTTTGACCACTAAGCAAGCGGCACGTTGGGGAAACTATTTTGCTTCAAAAGTAGTACAAGTTCATGGTCCGCGTCTGGAAGGATCTCAGGCTGAGTCGGTCAAGGAAGTTGTTGGTAGCGATTAAGCTATTGTGCAAACGCAGCTTTCAATTGGGTGAGGTACTTTCTTCTTGGGTTTTAGGGAGCAGGGAGTAGGGAGTAGGGAGTAGGGAGTAGGAGTAAGAGTATGGGGAGTGCTAGATCCG
This sequence comes from Moorena sp. SIO3I6, assembly GCF_010672095.1. Taxonomy (NCBI): domain Bacteria; kingdom Bacillati; phylum Cyanobacteriota; class Cyanophyceae; order Coleofasciculales; family Coleofasciculaceae; genus Moorena; species Moorena sp. SIO3I6. Next base: position 10,149 of record NZ_JAAHHU010000015.1, read on the forward strand.
GGCGTGGGGAGGGGCGGAGTCGAAAAAAATTCTGTGTACCTCACTCGTGATCAAAATTGCTATATTTAATTCGCAGCTTTTGATCATTTAACTTGCAACTGTTAATTAATTGCTATTTGTTAACAGTTGCAAGTTTACTGTTTATTTAATTAAAGGGTTTCTCATAGTAATAAGGTACACAGGATTTTTTCCTTATGCTCCCCCTATTACCTATTACCCATTACCCATTACCCATCACCATTCCCCATTCCCCATTCCCCATTCCCCAGATAAGCGTACTAATGTTGCTGCATAATTGACATGCTCCCAAGGAAACAGTCTGTCAAGTCGGGCGATCGGGGGAGAAATCCTAGACAAGTGGCGCGGGACAGAAAGTATTAATTGTGAAATTAAGAAGCCCGCGCTGTAACCAAGTTCAGCGCCGGGAGTATGTCACATGCTAAGTATGACCCACTGGCTTTCCGATAATTAGCGATCGCAAAAGCCAACCGCTACCAGTTACCGATACAAAATATTTACGCTCTGCGCACCAGAAGCTGTGTTATGCGTTCGCGTAGCGTGGCCTACGGCCAATCGCTTATTCTCTCGTCGTGGGGATGTGTCTGATGCTACGGTTGATTTGCTTAAAGGTCAACAGGCTGGATTTGAAGGGTTTACAGAAGAGGAACAATCGTTGGTGATTAGGTTGGATACTAGTCAGGATTGGGAATCCCAGTTGTTAAAGTATGAAGTATGAACAAGGCATCAAGTATCAAGTATCAATTATGAAAGGTTAAGTATCAATTATGAAGGGTTAAGTATCAATTATGAAGTATGAAGGGTAAGAGCATCTCAATTAGGCTTGACACAAGGAGTTAGAAGAATCTAATCTATGGTCAATGAAACTTGAACTGAGAACTTGAATCATGTAATCATGATCCATACTGATAATAAAAATAACAGTCACAAATGGGAGCGATCTGATGTTATCGCTGCCTTGGCTTTAATAGTATCAATTTTGACTTTTGTATTTAGCTCTTCAGGACAGAGAGCACTATGTTCCATTGGACTTGAAAATGAAACCTGTCCTGAAATACCACCTTGTGTTGTGGGTACAGGTGATACTTGTAATTGCGCGGATTTTCAAAGTCAAAGACAAGCTCAATTATTACTGGAAACCTATCCCGGGGATATTCACAACCTTGATGGTGATCAAGACGGTATAGCTTGTGAGAAGCTCTTAAAAATCCAAAACTAAAGATGTACTTGGATGACTTACTTAGGCGTTTGATTGACTTCAGGTTATAGCCAAGGTTCAGAAACACCTGTTACCCAAGAGCTGGCGACCAATGCCAGTCGTTCATCTAGTAGTTTATCGATTACGTGGCCATTCAGGTTCGCTCGCTGTACGTGATTCTTATTCTCACAGGGCTTATCTAAGGATATAGGGGATATAGGGGATGTATTTACAAATTGTTAAGCTGTAGGTGTTGATGCCCTAATGTGTTATAGTTAAGTTGTAAAGAAAAATACAAATATGCGCTTATTATAAAGAAAAAAAGTTATTTATAATAAGGAATCAAGGTCTTCTTTGTGGTATCAAAGGCGAAAAACATCTATCATGCCAAATTTTAGCTAAAATCAGCAATCAGCTATCACGTTCTTGAGGGTTGGGTTGTTCAGGATAACTGATGTACTCCCGTCCCTGAGTTAAATACCTAAGTTTTCCTTGATTAAACAATTGACTATATAGCACTACCCATTCAGATTAGGACATTCCTAAACTCCGAAACGTAAGTAATCGCTTACTTTTGACTTCTGACTTCGTTCCTTCTGACTTGCGCGTAGCGCTATAAGTACCCTTTCGGGTACTGTCAAGCCTACTGCAACCTTGCGATTATGTACATGGAAAGAACATTCAATTGAGTTCTTGTTAGTAATTAATTGTAAGGATAATGGTTATGTCAGAAACTGAAATAGTTTCCAATCAAAGCAACCAAGCAAAGGAAATAGAACGGGAGGATCAGCAGCTCCATGAAATCACTTCCAGCGAAACTCAATCCCAGTCAATAGATATCGAAGACCAATTTGAGGGAATGATGGGTCGCGGTGAAATCGAACCAGTACCCAAATTCAATAAATCCCGAGCCCTTAATGAGGGTTTTGATTTCCAGGAAAGAATGTTGGTCACAGAGGATATGGAAAATCTTCCAGATGCTGGTGCTGGAGAATTCCAAAGGCCGGAGTCAGTATGTGGTAGTGACGACCGCATCCGCATTTCTTCACTTACTAGTATGCCCTGGCGATGGATTTGCCAGTTAATCATTACCAAAGCTAATGGGAGGCGGTCTCTGTGTACTGGCTGGTTTATTGGACCACGGACAGTAATGACTTCTGGACACTGCGTCTATAGCCATAGTGCTGGTGGTTGGGCCAGGAAAATTGAGGTCTTTCCTGGTATTGATGAAAACGAAGCTCCCTTGGGCTCCCAAGTTAGCACATCCTTCCGCAGTGTAAAAGGCTGGACACAAGAACAAGATGATGATTTCGACTACGGAGCAATTATTCTACCGGATGACACCCTAGGGAACCGAGTCGGCTGGTTCGGATTTGCCAATCTATCCGACGACTTACTCACAAATCTACTGATAAATAACTCTGGCTACGCTGGTGACAAACCATTTGGCACACAATGGTTCAATGCTGGTCGAATTACCAGAATCAGTGGTCGCAAGCTCTCCTATATGCTCGATACCTATGGCGGTCAAAGCGGTAGCCCAGTCTGGCGCTTGCAAGATGGTCAACACCATGTAGTGGGAATTCACGGCTATGGTGGCTGTCCTAACAGTGCTGTCCGCATCACTAAGTCTGTGTTTGATAATATGTCGGCTTGGAAAAATGTCTAATATGTCCGGGACTAATCATCATATCCCTGAGCGGGTAATGGGTAATGGGTAATGGGTAATTGGTAATTGGTAATTGGTAATTGGTCGTTGACGATTTCCTATGATTTTATTACCTATTACCAATCCCAAAGGTAAACTAACAAAGGACAAAACTGTCAGATGACTACTAAACTACAAATTCGTTTTAAGTATTTTGGTTTGAGCAGTCTGATTGGATTAAGCCTGCTCTTTTCCGCTTGTAGCGCTCCGCAACCAGACGTTCCATCGGAAAACAATCAGGGTAATAATCCAGATAATAATCCAATAGAAAGGTCAACTGATGAACAAATGATTATCGAAGGTAAAATTGTCGCAGTTATGGAAAGCTTCCCTCTACAGTTAAAGGTAGAGACGAAGTCTGGTTCCTATAGTGTACAACTTCTTTCCGATACCAAAATCACTCGTCAAGGAGAAACTGTTGACCCAGGAAAATTAAGTCCTGATCAGAAGGTTCGGATTAAAGGTCAGAGTTCTGGTTCCAGTAAGTCTGCTATGACTGCTCAAACTATTGAAATCCTTTAGTAAGCTATCAGCCGTCAGCGGTCAGCGGTCAGCTTTGTGGAACAGGCTTCCAGCCTGTGAAGCATCGGTCAGCTATCAGCTGATAACTGTTCGCGTAGCGTGGGCGTAGCGCATAAACTGATAGCTGATAGCTGATAGCTGACAGCTGAATGCTCAGAAATTACCTTTGTTTGTCTAACAATGGAGCTGCCTCTAGCAAAGTTCTAGTGTAAGGATGCTCAGGATTAGTAAACAGGTCATGAGTTGGTTTCTTTTCAACAATCTGACCTTTGTTCATCACAGCGATTCCATCACAGAAAAATCGTGCTACCCAGAGGTCATGAGTAATAAACAAATAGGTAAGATTAAACGCTTCTTTCAACTCCAACATTAATTCTAATACTTGAGTTTGGACACTAGCATCCAGCATACTCACTGGTTCATCACAAATCACCAAACTAGGATGAGTAATCAATGCCCGAGCAATAGCAACCCGTTGTTGTTGTCCTCCAGAAAGGTCAGCGGGATATCGATTGTAGTAATCCTCTACAGGCGTTAATCCTACTCGTTCTAGCATTTCCTTGACATGATTTTTGGCTGCTGTTGGATTAGCCGCTAATTTATGAATAAATAACGGATCAGCAATACTTTCTCCCACAGTCATTAAAGGATTAAGACAAGCATGGGGGTCCTGAAATACCATTTGGATTTGACGACGAATCTCTTGTAGGGAATGTCGATTGAGTTTAGCTAAATTTGTCCCTTGAAACTCAACTGTTCCAGCCGTAGGACGAACTAATTGCAAGATAGTGCGAGATAAAGTACTTTTGCCACAACCAGATTCTCCTACTAGTCCCAAAATTTCACCAGGATATAAATCAAAGCTGACGTTATCCACAGCTTTGATAACGTTTTTTTCTTGAGATACCAGTTGCTGAATAAAATTGCTTTCTAAGGTATAATATTGCTTGAGATTGGTAACCCGTAGCAAAGGGGTAGGAATGGCAGAGCTGGAATTTCCCTCAGGGTCATGACTGTTATTGTGGTCTTTAACTGCCTGAAGATGTAGAGCTGCTTCTAAGAGCGATCGCGTATAGTCATGGTTAGGTTGCCACAGAATCTGTGCCACTGGCCCAGTTTCCACCATTTTGCCACCATACATGACCGCAATGCGATCGCAATATTCCCCAATCATGGCCAAATCGTGAGAAATCAGTAACAGTGCCATGTCCCGTTCTCGACAAGCCATTGTTAATTCTTCTAATATCTGTGCCTCTACCGTAACATCCAAGCTGGTGGTGGGTTCATCTGCTACAATTAGCTTGGGATTGAGCAACAACGCTAATGCGATCGCAACCCGTTGCCGCATCCCCCCACTAAATTCATGGGGATATTGAGAGAAGCGATTAGCGGGGATTTTCACCGCATCTAGAGCTTCTAATACTTTTGCTCTACTCTCACGTCGTGATAGTTGGGGTTGGTGAGCTTTGAGGGTTTCTAGGCAGTGTTCCCCTATAGTCATTAAAGGGTCAAGGCGAGTCATCGGGTCTTGAAATACTAGCGCTACTGCTTCTCCACGAAACTGGCGCAGCTGTGTAGGGGTTAAGTCAAAAACCGACTTTCCGGCAAACCTTACCTTTCCTTTTACTTGGGACCGTTGCGGTAACAACTGCATGATTGCTCGTCCCAAAGTAGACTTACCGCAGCCTGACTCACCGACTAATCCCAGTCGCTCCCCTGAATCTAGCATGAAGGAAACATCATCTACTGCCCAAGTGGGTTTTTCAAGGGATTGGCTCCTAGGATAGGCCACCTGCAAGTTTTCGACACAAAGTAGCGGTTCACTCATCGATTAAATTTTCCTCTCCTAAGAATATAAAAACTTTGATGGCATAACCATTAAATTTTTATTAAAATTTGTAAATCTAGAGTAATTCCTATCTAAGTCAACTGCTCTGATCGAGTTCATGAGGCCGTCAGTAGGATTGAGCAAAGTTATCCTATAAACATCTTTTTGACATCTTTTTGTCAGGGCATCACCATGGAACCTATAAATCCTCAAGTGTCTAATCACTATCAGCCAGAGTCAAATTCCCAAAACCAGGAAGAAACCAAAGGCAAATCCTCTGCATGGCTACTCACAGTCCTCTTTTTAGTAGGAGGTCTAGCGTTGTTGCAAATCTCGACAATACCAGAACCCCCTGTAGCCCCGACGAAAACTAAACAGATACCACCGCGACCTGTAGAAACTATTCCCCTAACCTTAGGTAAAGGAGTGAAACAGATCCAGTTACTGGGTGAAGTAGAGGCAAGTGAAAAAATCACGATTAAATCTCAGGTGGATGGTGTGATACAACAACTCAAAGTCCGAGAAGGCGATCGCGTTACCCCGGGAATGACCATTGCTATTCTTGATGGTGCTGACCAACAGTTAGCCCTAGCCCAAGCTAAGGCAAGGCTTGCTCAGGAAAAAAGTAATCTGGCTCGATTACAAGTAGGAACCCGTCCAGAAATTCTTGCCCAACGGCAAGCAGAACTGGATGCCGCTAAAGCTCGGGAACAAGAAGCAAAGGACAACCTTGATGGTATGATAGCCGTCCAACCCAATTTAATTGCCCAACGGCAAGCAGAACTGGATGCCGCTAAAGCTCGGGAACAAGAAGCAAAGGACAACCTCAAACGCATTGAAGCCTTAACTCTCGAAGGAGCTCTCTCTCAACGAGCAAAAGTAGAAGCCGAAAAATCGGCTGATGCAGCTACCAGTGAGCGCTTACGGGCTCAAGCTGCCCTAAGTGCAGAACAAACTAAAACCCAGCAAGAGATTGCTGAAGCCAAAAGTACCCTTGATGCCACCATCAGTGAGCGGTTGCGCATAGCAGCTCTGTTAGCGGAAGCCCAAGTCGGACCAACCCAGGAAGAAATTGATGCCCAGAAAGGGGTAGTAGCAGCAGCTCAGGCAGCGGTTGAGCAAGCTCAACTAGCATCAGAACGAGCCACGATTAAAGCGCCTACAGCCGGAGTTGTGCAATCCCGCCAGGTTGACAGGGGGAACTATGTGGAAGGTGGCGATGCCATCATTACCTTGGTCAATAATGCTCAATTCGATATCTTTCTAGAAGTGCCAGAACAGTTTACTAATCAGGTCAAACCAGGGATGTATGTGGAATTAACTGCACCGCGAAGTTTACCTAACTGGCAGCAACGAGCACAGATTACCAGCGTTGTGCCTACAGCCAATGCCAACTCACGGCGACAACTAGTAAGGGTAAATCTCAACAATCCCCCAAAAGACTTATTAGTTGGAATGGGAATTCAAGCCACCTTAGACTTACCCATTGATGTAGATCCCAGTTTTATTATCCCCCGTGATGCCATCATTAAACGAAAAAACCAATCCCTAATATATACCATTTCCCAAGACAAAGCACAACAGTTTACCGTAGAAATACTAGCGGACATGGGGGAAAAAGTCCTGATCACTAATCAACAATTACAAGCCAATCAACCCCTAGTTGTGTCAGGGGGTGAAGGGTTAAAAGATGGTTCACCAGTTAACATTACTAATCCTTAATTCCTAATTATCGGACCTCTTGCAAACCTCAAAAAACTTGTAGCACAGTGCGGAATTCAAAATTCAAAATTCAAAATTCAAAATTATTACATGTTTACTTATTCAAGGTTTAGTATATAAGAGTTTTGCTCTTTTTGAAAAGTATATTGATTTCCGCCGTGCTGTATTAGTCTCTAGAATCCTTCCCGATTTCCAATTCCCGATTCCCGATTCCCGATTCCCGATTCCCGATTCCCGATTCCCGATTCCCGATTCCCGATTCCCAATTCCCGATTCCCGATTCCCGATTCCCTAGTTCCTAAGTTGCCAACTTCGGCCAAATTTGATGAAACTTATCGAAACAGCGGTCCGGTGGCGACATGGCACATTTGTTCTGTTCTGCCTCCTAGCCCTATGTGGCATCTTAGCCCTATTCCAGCTTCCCCTAGAACTTCGACCAGGAGGTGATACTCCAGAAATTACCATTAGCACCTCCTACGCTGGAGCAGGACCGACGGAAGTAGAAGACCTGATTACTAGACCGATCGAAGAAGCCGTCGAAGAAGTCACAGGAGTTAAAGAAATTACCAGTAGCTCTCGCCCTGGACGCAGTCGGATTTCTCTCGAATTCAATTGGGGAACAGATATTGATGCTCGCTTAGTAGATGTCTTGAGCAAATTACAGCGAGTGTCCTCTCTACCCCCAGAAGCGGGAGACCCCTCTGCTGAAGTGGTCAGTGGTGTTAGCCGTCCCATGATGTGGATTGTCCTAATGCCCAAAGAAGGTCATGATTCTGACCCAGACCATTACCGTGACTTGGTTCAAGATGCCATCGTACCCAAGTTACGGCAAGTGGAAGGAGTGGGTCAGATTATTACTCCTGGGGGACGGGAACGGGAAGTGGAGGTGATTGTAGACCCGAAAGCCTTAGCTGACCGCAATCTAACCCTGTCTAATGTCGTGAATACTTTGCGCAATAATAACCGCAATATTCGCGGTGGACCGATGGTAGTGGGAAGACGGGAATACCGAGTTCGCACCGTCAGTCGCTCTGAGGATGTGAAGGAGTTGGAAGGGTTTGTGTTGCGCCGAGACCAATCAGGAATTGTCTATTTGGGAGATGTAGCTGATGTCAAAATTGGTCGCAAGCTTCAAAGTACGGTTCTTGTAGCAAATGACCAACCAACTGCTGGCATTGGTATCGAAAGACGAATTGGTAGCAATGTCCCAGAAATATCTAAGGGGGTCAGAGCAGTACTCAAGGAAATGGAAGCCCAACTGGAACAGCAAGGAGAAGGTGTCGAGTTTTTAATTAACTACGACGAGAATGGCTATATTAACCAATCTATTGCCTTAGTGCAGCAAAATTTGATCATGGGTGCGATACTAGCATCCCTAGTGTTGCTGTTGTTTCTGGGGTCATTGCGCACCGTAGCAGTAATTGCCCTGACTATTCCGACTACTATTATTACCGTCTTTATTGTCTTAGCCTTGCTAGGTCGGTCTCTGAATGTGATTAGTCTGGCAGGATTAGCATTTGCAGTGGGAATGGTAGTAGATAATGCCATTGTGGTGCTAGAAAATATCTTCACCCACATGCAACGGGGAAAAAATCCGATCCGAGCTGCTATTGACGGCACTCAAGAAGTGTGGTCAGCTATGCTAGCCTCTACTCTGACTACCGTAGCAGTATTTGCTCCCATTGTTTTAGTCACAGGGGAGGCAGGACAGCTCTTCTTTGATATTGGTATTGCTCTATCGACATCGGTATTGTTTTCGCTGTTTGCAGCTCTGACCCTAGTGCCTATGCTATCGGGACTGTTTCTTAATCAAGGGGAGGCGCAACAGATTTTGCAGGGGATGGGGGATTTAGGCAGCCAAGGTTTAGACCCAAAACCATTGCGCCCAAAGCAGCGAAATAGAGGAGCAAAAATCCAAAATGTCCTGGTGCTAGCTGTAGCTAAAACTTCAGCAGTATTTAGAGTATGGCAAGGCAAGCTAGAGAGATTGTTATTAAAAACCGTGCGTTGGTCTGTTGGTGGCAAACGGATCGGAAGGCGTTTGGCTGTGTTGTTGATTCCTGTAGTATTGCTCTTTGTCAGTATTCGGTTACTCCCCCCTATGGATTATCTACCAGAAGGGAACCGTAATTTAATTATGTGGTTAACGGAACCCTTTCCAGGCACCAGTATTCCAGAATTCCTACGGCTATCCCAACCGGCCAGAAAGTTCTTGGCACAGCAGCCGGAAATTCACCGAACCTTGGTAATAGCAAGCTCGCGACGGAAAATGATTTTAGTCTATCTCAAGCCAGACTTAGCTACTGGTAGGAATTTGGATGACATGGTGAATCGGATGGGAAAGGTAAAGTCAAATTTGCCTGGTTATCGCTTTGTGGTTCCTAGGCGCGCTACCATTTTTCGGAATCCAGGCAAATCTTATACCGTCCGTGTAGTAGGACAAGACCTGGATCAATTAAACCAGTGGGGTCAGGATATTACTAAGCAATTGCGCCAACTGGACGGTGTGCGCAATGCTCGTTCCAGTTTTGTTACTGGTGCGCCAGAATTACAAGTCATTCCCAATCGGGTGCGACTGGCAGAAGTGGGCTTGTCAGAAGCTGAGTTAGGGAGAATGGTTGAAGCTGCTCTCGGTGGGATTAAAGCCTCAGAATTTGTGGATGGTAAACAGGAACTGGATGTGACCGTTGAATTACAACATACCGTTGTCAAAACCCCAGAGCAGTTGCGTCAGTTAGTGATCTATACTCCCAATGGTGGGAAAGTACAACTAGCTGATGTCGCTGAAGTTGTAGATACCACCGGACCCGATCGGATTGACCGAGTGGATTTACAGCGTTCTATTACCCTAACCGTTAGTGTCAAGCGCTCTGCTCCCTTAGGAAAACTAGTTCAACAGACAGAGCAGCAAATTCTCAAACCCTTTCGGAAAAATCTACCTGCTGGCTATCGTGTCGAGTTAGCTGGTTCAGCAGATTTGCTATCGGAAACATTAGTTGAGTTGGGGTCAATCTTTATTCTGTCTTTAGTGATTACCTATCTGCTGCTAGTAGCACTCTACCGTTCTTTTCTCTATCCCATCGTAATTATGGCAACCGTACCGATAGGATTAACCGGAGCGTTGTTGAGTTTGGTGATAGTGAACAGAATTCCTGGTGTTGTCGTACCGCTGGATATGATTACTGGGTTGGGATTTGTTATTCTGACTGGAGTTGTGGTGAATAATGCCATCCTTTTGGTAGACCGAGCCTTGCAATTACAGCGAGAAGGAATAGATTACGATACATCCTTGTATAGAGCTGTATGCGATCGCTTACGACCAATATTCATGTCTGCTGGAACTACAGTACTAGGAATGTTACCGTTAGCAGCAATACCAGGGAAAGGAGCTGAATTATATCAAGGATTAGGGATTACCTTAACTGGGGGATTAGCTTTGTCTACATTACTGACACCTACAGTAGTTCCAGCATTGATGGGATTATTAGGAGACTTTAGGGGTCAGAAGCTGAAACCCTCTGAGGTGAATAAGAAGGAAGAATCCCGTGAAATGGTTAGAGTGGATTAATCCGGTTACTCGGGAATATCAAGGTTGTTCGCGTAGCGTGGCCTTTGGCCAAGGTTGAAGGTTGAAGGTTGTTTGGTTGAAGGTTGAAGGTTGAAGGTTGAAGGTTGTTTGGTTGTTTGGTTGGGGTGGATCTGACTGTCTTGATGGAAAGCGCGGTCTTGGGGAGGCAGTTGCTTAATAATGGAATAATTTTAAGAGTTTTGTGGAATAGGCATCTTGCCTGTTCAAGATCTGGTGGAATAGGCATCTTGCCTGTTCAAGATCTAGTGGAATAGGCATCTTGCCTGTTCAAGATCTAGTGGAATAGGCATCTTGCCTGTTCAAGATCTGGTGGAATAGGCATCTTGCCTGTTCAAGATCTGGTGGAATAGGCATCTTGCCTGTGGCTGATCTGGTGGAATAGGCATCTTGCCTGTTCAAGATCTGGTGGAATAGGCATCTTGCCTGTTCAAGATCTGGTGGAATGGGCATCTTGCCTGTGGCTGATCTGGTGGAATGGGCATCTTGCCTGTTCAAGATCTGGTGGAATAGGCATCTTGCCTGTTCAAGATCTGGTGGAATGGGCATCTTGCCCGTTCAGGGAGCTTTTCGCGCGGGCAAGATGCCCGCTCTACGAATATTCAAAAGAAGATTCAGCAACGCTCATCTACCCATATCCCTATCTCTCCATCTATACTTTTAGAAAGTTACAGCCCTACCAAATTTGATTTGGAGGCAAAATCAACTTAACTGCGTAAGTTCTGTTGGAGCCAGAGTATTCAGTTGTATTGTTGACAGGTAGAGAGCTATAGATGAATGCTGGAAATACCCCTGGTTATCTCCTCAAGCAGATAGAGTCAGCACTGTGTCGTGCTTTCCCTAGTAAAACTAAATTAGAAATGATGCTACGACATCAATTCAGTCAAAATCTGGAAGAGATTGCTCGTGGTGAAAATTTGACTGAAATTGTTTACAAAGTAGTACAAGATTTCAATACTAGCAATAGTTTAGCACAATTAATTAAGAAAGCCCTTAACGAAAATCCCAATAATGCTAGCTTAAAGGCAATCAAGGAAAAATTTAAAATTACGACTAGTTTAGTCAACCTATTGCTTCCTTTACAAAAACAAATCATCAAGCCAATGCAACAGGCTTATAGCGCTTGTTGTTACGATAAATTAGGGGATAATCGTAAATATGAAATCCCTGATAATTTAAATGATATTCTAGATAATTTAGATAATATACCTCAACAAAATGATCATGAAAACCCTATTATAGAATTTGTTGCTCGTTTATTAATAACTGGACATATTCCCAAACCAATTGCTGAACAACTCAAGCAATGGTTAGAAGAAAACGATTCTGCTGCTCAATGGGAACGTCTAATCAAAACCCTGAAATTTCAACAAAATGATTTGTTATTAGATGAAGACGGAAGAGTAATTAAATCGGAAAATGAATTACTGCCGCCTAGACATTCTTTTGATTCTAACTGGCTCAATGAACTTGAAGCTCCTGAAGGGACAGTTAAGCTTCGCTCTAAATTCTACCTGCAGCGAGAAAACGAAGCTAAATGGTTAGATAAAGTGTTAGGATGGGGAGAAACTATCCGTGTCAAAGGTGCTCATCAGATGGGCAAAAGCTCCTTGCTAGCTCGTATGCACCAACAGGCTAAGCAAAATAGTCAAGCTGCACTCTATCTTGATTTTCAGCGTCTTGACAAAACGTTTTTATCCACTCTTGACTCCCTGTTACGATATCTAGCCGCTCGCATGACCAAGCACTGGCGAACTTCCCGTTCACCAGACTCCTATTGGTCTAGTTCCTTGGGAGCAAAAGATAAATTATATCAAATCCGGTTAAATAGTTATCGTTAAGCCTTGGCTGCCTGCCACCAATGAAAATGGGTCAGACCACGAATGAAGTCGCACTGCTTGAGTAAAACACAACAGCGAGCGCAAATTATCTGCTCCGAGCATTAATCGGATCATCTTCGACAATCAGAACGGTTTTCATGGGCGTTGCATCAAGAGAGTCATTTTTGGCAAAAGTGTCATTTGATCATAAGTTTGACAGGGAATCTGTCATTTTGCTATTTCAAATGCAAGATGTCATCTTCTCAAGTCTACTTTCCCCACATCCGTGAGCTTACTAGTAATGTTCATCGGACTAATACAGGTGATAGGCGGCTTTTTACCAGGGAAGCTGACGCTTCTGGAAAAAGCCTTCCCTAACTGCATCCAACCTTACATCCAAGTGTCTTGGGGACAGTGGGCACGGCTTGCTGGAAGCGAAGCTTCTGGCTGGGTTTTCCTTGAGCCTGTTTCTTTGAGTCATGCTAATACTTTAGCTTGGCAAAACCCACCACTATCTTAAGGCGGGAAATCGGCTTTGGAACCAGATGCTCACATTTTAGGGTGTAAGCATATGCGCTACGCGCACGCTGCTTGAGGTGCCGTCAGCCGTCAGCCGTCAGCCGTCAGCCGTCAGCCGTCAGCCGTCAGCCGTCAGCCGTCAGCTAAGGTAACTCAGCATTATTCCAATGCTTACCTGTTTTATTCAAAAGCACCTCAACTAGCGTGGCACAGGCTAGAAGCCTGTGACCCATAAGCTGATAGCTGATAGCACCTCAACTAGCGTGGCACAGGCTAGAAGCCTGTGACCCATAAGCTGATAGCTGATAGCTGATAGCTGATAGCTAATCGCTGATAGCTGATAGCTGATAGCTGATAGCTAATCGCTGATAGCTGATAGCTGATAGCTGATAGCTGATAGCTGATAGCTGATAGCTGATAGCTGATAGCTGATAGCTGATAGCTGATAGCTGATAGCTGATAGCTGAAGAAAAAATTCTCAACTCCAGATCTTCCCTATCTTTTCGAGTACCGTAGCCTTAACGAGCGTGCAATTTCCCTATACCCTAAACCCCAACACCCTGTTGTCAATTCTGCATTGGAGGATTTTTGATGGCAAAACAGCTGAACCTACAGGAAAACAGTAATGTCATTCCCACAGCCCTACATTTGGAGATGCAACGCTCATATCTTGAATATGCCATGAGTGTGATTGTGGGGCGTGCTTTACCTGATGTCCGTGATGGGCTTAAGCCTGTACATCGACGTATCCTATATGCGATGCACGAATTAGGGTTAACCCCAGATCGACCATACCGCAAATGTGCTCGTGTGGTTGGGGATGTGTTGGGTAAATATCACCCCCACGGTGACCAAGCGGTGTATGAAGCGATGGTGCGGTTAGTCCAGGACTTTTCGACCAGGTATCCCCTCCTTGACGGTCATGGCAATTTTGGTTCGGTGGATAATGATCCACCAGCAGCCATGCGTTACACTGAAACCCGACTTTCTCCGGTGGGCGCGCAAGCCCTATTGTCAGAAATTGGGGAAGCAACGGTTGATTTTATCGACAACTTTGATAGCTCCCAGCAAGAGCCAGTGGTACTCCCGGCACAATTACCAATCTTGTTGCTCAATGGTTGCTCTGGCATTGCTGTGGGCATGGCAACCAATATTCCTCCTCACAATTTGGTAGAGATAGTAGATGGCTTGATTGCTCTGATTGACC
>NZ_JAAHHU010000150.1:0-13002 GCF_010672095.1 Moorena sp. SIO3I6
TTGATGCAGTCGCTTTTTTGATCAATACTAGTTTCACATCTCCTTTTAAAAGCCTATAACTAATGAATTACTGGTTGATGAAGTCGGAACCACAAGTCTATAGCATCACTGATCTGGAAAAAGAAGGTAAAACAATTTGGGATGGGGTTCGTAATTACCAAGCTCGAAACTTTCTGCGTGAAATGAAGGAGGGAGACTTGGCTTTTTTCTACCATTCCAATACTAAACCCCCTGGAATTGTGGGCTTAATGGAAATTATTAAAAGTGAAGTAGTTGACCCGACTCAATTTGACCAAACTAGCCGTTACTACGACCCCAAATCAAGTGTTGAATCTCCGCGCTGGCATACTGTGGTAGTGCAATTTGTCGATGTTTTTCCCCATTTGCTAGAGCTTTCAACCCTTAAACAGGAGTTTAGCGACCAAGAGCTATGGGTGACCAGACGTGGAAATCGACTCTCGGTGATGCCAGTTTCTCAGGCAGTAGCTCAGAAAATTCTAGGCATCACTCAAGCCAAAAATCCAAGTCAAAGGTAATATTTCAGGCCGATTAATGAATGATAAACTTGTCACGAGCAGTAAAATGGCGAAGACGCCTAAGACTTTGGGGGTTATTAACCCTAGCACTTTTTTTGTGTGGCTGGCTGCTAATTAATACTCTGAGATTGCAGGCAGCAGCATCAGCACCTGTGGATACGTTCTTTGTCCTAGGGGGGAGTATTCGTCGAGAAATCCATGTTGCTGAATTAGTCAAACAGCACCCAGACAAGCGAATTCTGATTTCTCATGGATCCCCAGACCCCTGCATTTGGCTAATTTTTCAGCGGGAGATGGCATCTTCGGAACAGGTTTGGTTAGAAAAGTGTGCTAATTCTACCTTTGGTAACTTTTTCTTTAGCTTCTAGCAAAAGAAGCCCCACAACGAACATTCGCAGCATGAGTGTGGGATGAATTTTGCACAAGATATTTATGTAATAGGGAACAATTACGATTGAAGATCGTCTATAATAAAAGAAGTAGGGAAGACAAATTAAGAGCTAACCGCCACCTACTTACTAAAAATAGAACTTATTTATTGTTCCGGCGCGGAGGGGCATCCAGTGTCGTTAATAAAGCTTACCGAATATCCGTTCCCGTTAGGTGGAGTTGGTAAGAAGCCCACACTGTAATCTTTGATAAGCGTGTGGGAGTATGTCACTATCCCAATTTTCCGGCGTTGGGGTGTTCGTAGGGTTAAGTTAATTACCTCTTGCACCCATCTACCACGGGCTCAGTGGATGGCGCAAATTCTACTGGGAGCTCATGGGATTTGGGTAGACACAGATTTGGTGCCAGAGAAAGGTATTCCTGGTAATTCAGAATCCCCTCTCAAAACTGGGATAGACATTGCTCGCAGCTTGGTTTGGGCGCTGCTGTCTCAAGTCATTCAACCCCGATGCTCTGATCTAATCCAGCTCACGGATGTAGACATGAAGGCTTGGGGTGAGTCGGGTTTCAAGTGTGAGCGTCAGGGCGGAATTTCCTCAGGTGCGACCCGTGGCGAATTTATAGCAGAAGTCAGAAGTCAGAAGTCAGAAGTCAGAAGTCAAACTCTTGCGCTTACTTAGGTTTGAGACTTTTGTCATGTCCGCGCCTGCCCTGGCGACTGCTATAATTCTTAATGGGTCAAGCGCACCTAGGGAGATTTGATCTCTACTGTCATTGGTGCAAACCAAAAGCAACAATCCCCGTCTCTGAGCGAGCGGAGATTGTCAATTAACCCAAAGGTTCAACTGAGCCATTATTTGACTATGCGCTTCCAGGGAGCAAAGCCATTTTCAACACCCTTCAGACTAGCAGCTAAGCTGGGGTAATGTCGGAGCACAACACTTATGAAAGTGTTCTTTTCAATCCAGTCCAAACCGAATTGAGTATAGATTTCGGCAGTGTAATCCTTGGTAAAGAAGCGATCGCTTTTCAGTCGTCGGGATGCCATCAGAATGAATATCCGAAAGGCGGTATCGCTGAAACCAAATCCCTTGGGAGGATTTTCGGCAAACATACCTATCATTAGGTCTACACTATCGATATCATTGTTGTAAACCTCCCGCAATTCTTTCGCCCATTCTGGCTTCTCAGTGATTTCCTCGAAGGATTTAACTCGATCGCGACCAATTAGTTCCCGGAACTGGTTGTAGCGGGGAACCCCTCGCTCCCGGTCTCGCAGGATATCTACAGCAGCTAAGTCAAATACTTCACCGTTGTCCCTCACTAGCTGCTGCAATTTCTTTGGATAATTGTAAAGGGTGACAGCACCTGGGTGGCTGATTCCGAAGGTGTAGAATAAATCAGCTATATCTACCTGTTCTAGAATGGCACGTGAGCGCTTGCCAGACACTTCAAAAAAGTCTTTCGTCAGCAGCTCTTTACCGTCTTTAACTGAGTAAAACGGGAATTCATCGGGGATGAGGGGATGCATCCGATACACAGAAACGAATTCTTCGGTGAGGTAGTAGGGAGCACTGTGGTGGTCAATAGATGATCCGATAATGCCGCTGACTACTTCACTGTCCCCAATACGCCCAAAGCGATTTTTGAATTCCTCACCCAATATACCCCACCAATTCGTTCTCATGGCAACTTGCAAAGCGGGATGTGCCAGGATGCCCGGAGTCCATTCCACAGTATGAATTTTAGCTAGCAAGGCAGCATTAATCAGTCGAGCGTGGTCGAACAGGTCATCATCTGTCCAGTCAGGGTATTGTTTTTTCAGATGATCACAGATAGTGTTGTGCTCTTTGACGAACAGGATATGCAACATGCTTAGTCCTATCCACCAGTTATCGTCAAAGCCCACAATATCGATTCCGTTCTCTGGGTTGACAGGTAACAAACCGTCATCACCAATGATCATCTTACCATCGACATGGCTACGCACCTTATCAATAGTTTCCTGATTACTGCCATAGATTTGGGAAGCATCCCACCAGTGAGTTTCTTGGTTGATAAAGGTTGGGGGATTTTTGGTATCGTCTTCAGAACGAGTAGGGTCTTTTGGAGTTTTTTCGATTTCCAGAGGTCTATGCTCTTCGGGCCAGGGGTCATCCTGTTCCAGAGGAATCTCGATTTTCTCTTCGGAATCATTAAAGGTATGAGAAAACCAATCGTGAGTCTGGAATTGAATCCAAGCTGCAGCTGTTAGGTTTAAGGTCGAAGCTGGGACAAATTCATCCCGGGTCAATAACTTCCGACTGATCGTACGGGGGTTGGGATTGAGTAAATTCTTTTCGTCGGGGTATGCGTATTTCAGGGCTACATTGCGTCCAAAGCGGGTGCCAGCCATCCCCATTTTGGGATCATTGGGGTCATTAAATGAACCATCCGCTGTACGAATTTTAAGATGGCGACCATCAGGACTAGGAGTCGGTTCAGGGGGCTCCCCTTTTGTGGGTAATTGGGAGGTATCGTGCAGGTTTTCTTCCCGCATATTCTCGCGGAATTTATTTAATTTGAACAGGGCTAGAGGAGTAGGAAACTTATGCCAAGGTTTCTTTGTCATTGTGCTAATTCCTTTAGTTTTTATTACCGAGGTATTTAGTGTTTTAGGTTGGGAGTGTCAGGAATTCCGGTCAGAGCTTACTGCTCACTCCTAAGCTTAGGTGAATAGGACTGAGCATGATCTTAATTAATCCTTAATTCACCGTTGTCTAGCTCTTTCTATTTCTTAGTTTTTTATGTTGATCATAACTCATTAATTTATAAATTAAAGAGGATTGACTAATAAATCTAGTGTTGTATAATTTACAGGGATTGACAGTACCCATCTCGGGTACTCTTTGCTGATCACTCAACTGTCAATTAATTTCACAAGCCGTCAAGGGTTAACAAATTGGATATCCTTTTCTGGGAAGTAGGCTGGTAGAGGGTCTCGGGAGAGTACATTGGTTTTGGATGTCAGCTGCTGCTGGTCTAGGAGAATTGCGATCGCACTCTTACAAACAAACAGGATCAAATCCCTTCCGGGGCAAGTACGAGATCCTCTGAGAAACAAATTGGAGTAAGTCGAATTGTCCTGATCGCTCGGATCTAGCCACCGTTGAGGTACAAACGAATCGGTGGATGGGTCTAAAGACCGTTCCCGTTGCATGATTGGGAAAAAGTGTAGAATTTCCATGTCTGGCGGAATACGGGTGTTATTATAAGCGTCGCCAGCTGTTGTAATGTGAAAGGTTCTGGTCACTGGAGGGAACAAACGACCAGTTTCCAACAAACAAGCTTCTAAATAGCTGAGTTTAGCAATGGTTGAGGCTTTCTCTAACGAACCCGCTTCCTTGATTTCCTGTCGCACCCGTTCGAGCACTTCTGGTCTAGAGGTAATCATAGTCAGGGTTCTCGCCAGCAAGTCAGTCCCTGAACCAGTAAAGGTAAACATCCAGTGGGGGATTTGTTGCAGGAGTTCCTCTTCAGTAGTGTAGGGCTTTATGCCATGAGCCATAGACAACAGGCATGGCTTTTCAGACGCTTCGCTGCCTTCCCAAAGCTGCTCAAGAGTTTCATAAAATTTTTCTAAACGCTTAGTTTCAAACCTTCCCAATAGAATCCGCTTGATCGGATTTCCCACCATTGAGAATAACACCTGTATATCCTTGATCAACCGCTCAGGAGCAACATTTTCTCCAAACACGATGCCAAGCATTGCCTGACCCATAAATTTCCGGATATCCTCAATGTTGGACACTGGGTTTGAAAAAGCATGATTTACCTGTTCGAGGAAAGCCTGTTGGTACTGGTGCTGGCAACCTGTGCCAAGCACTCCCTCGTTATAAGGTCTCAGGCGCTGCCACTGTTGATCATGGCTGATAGTGAGGGCGTTGGGGGCAAGGAAAGACATACCATCCTTCTTGAGATTCCCTTCGATATAGCCTTGGCTGTCTGGTGGGTCTTGTAAAATCCGGTCTGATAAGTCACGCCCAGATACTAGCAAGACTTTCTTGAGAAGAAAGTTTAGAATGACATTTTTACTACCATAGCGTTTGATTACATCCTGAATCCAACCCCCTAATACTTTTTCAAGGTCGAAACCACGGGGGTTACGGATAAAGCCACTGGCTAGATTACCCAGAAGCCGTAACAAGTCGAGTACATTGGTAGAAGGGTAGGTGTTCATTATTCATTGCTCATTGTTTTGTTTACAAATCTTTCTTGAGGCTTTCTTTGAAACTTATCCATTGCTTCTATTTTCATGAAGGCTATCAGCTTAAGCCAGAATTTATCAATCCACTGCCTAATCAGAACTAGTGGCTCCTTTCTTGCATGTTTCTTACCACTTGGTTTACTAGATTTCGGGGCATAAATCTTATACTCAGGGCAAGCAACTGGTTTTTGAGACCAGGGACAACACCGGAATAACCCTGACAAATGTCCCAAATTTTTCCCTAAAATCCTCGGCCAGTTGAGATAGTTTCGACTCACTTCTGGCAACTAGTACTAACTTGTAGCCATCGCGAGCAAATAACTTAGTAAATTCATAACCAATGCCACTGGATGCACCAGTAATCAGAGCGGTTTTGGGACGATCCTTTACCTGATTTTTTAGATTCATTTGAGGTGTATTTTTACAAAAATTAACCCAGGAAATCTTGAAGAATTATTTCGATAGCCTTTCCAAAGGAATTGGAAACAAGGATTAGAGTTTTTTCATTACAAAAAATCCCTAGATACTTGATTAGCTCTAGCATGCATGCCTCTTGCCTCTTGCCTTTCCCTAAGGGATTATGTTCACAACTCAAATGGAAATGCTATGTAGGTTATAGTTATCCACTAGTAGTTGTAACTTAAATTACATTTTAAGGAGATCACCAGATCCTAGGGCAATGAAAAATCAAACCAATGAAGCACGCAGAGGGACTATAGTTGAGGTATAGCATACTTTTGAGAAATTTAGGGAGAATGGAGACCCTAGCTGAAGTAGGTGGTTCAGTTGCCAAAAATCTCTCTATTGCCTTGATAGTTATCCTCACAGGGAGCTTTTCCAAAACCCGATTGTTGTTAAAAAACTTAATAATCATGAAATATCAATGGTCGTTAAGTCATAATGGAAAGTGTTGGAAATTATAGTTTTTCGAGGAGAGACTTAACAACATCCAACTGGGGAGCAAGATTTTGTCAGGACTTACCCAAAATTGGCCAACAAACGCCCTTATACAAATTTGTGATAGTTCAATGACTCCTCCCCCACCCCAAAGCAAGGGGATTGGGTCAAAGGGGATAGTCACTGACAGTAATTTATTCCTAGCCTAGGGACAGCGCGTAGCAGAGAATCGGGGATCAGAACCAAATAAGCGTCACAAAATAGAAAGGAAAAAAGACAAATGACATCCTTATTGTTATTTACTCTCAATAGCAGCCTTAGAAAGTTTTCCTAAAAAAATATTCGGCCAGCATCTGGAATGCTAGGCATTGAGCTTGTAGCTTGCTTTATTCCGACAAAAGCCAAGATTCAACTAAATCAAATGGAAAAGGATATAATTTTTGAACCGTTGGAGTTCCGAAACTTGACCCTAAAGAATCGGATCTTTCGTTCTAATATCTCTGGTCGATTTGACAACTATGATGGTTCCGGTAACCAGGCACGGATCAATTGGGAAGAGAAATTTGCCCGAGGCGGCGTCGGTGCAATCGTCTCTTGCTTTACACCAGTCCAAATCCGAGGACGAATTTTACCTAACTATGCCACGATTGACCGGGATGATCGAATTCCTTTCTGGCGCAAGGTCGGGGAGAAAGTTCATGAATATGACTGTAAGTTTTTGATGCAACTGAGCCACTCTGGTCGTCAGCGGGATGTTGGTGGTGTGGAGAATTTGTATAATAAGGGTCTTAGTTCAACCAGTGAAACTGAGTCATTTCATGGGCTGGAGTGTCAGGCAATGACACGCAAGGAAATCAAGGAAATGATTCAGGCGTTCGCTGATGGTGCCAGACGAGCTCGTGAGGCAGGACTTGATGGGGTAGAACTGCACAGTGCCAATGGCTATCTGATTACCCAATTTCTGAGTTCAGGCATCAACGACCGCAAGGATGAGTATGGCGGTTCTCTGGAAAATCGAGCTCGTTTCTTACTGGAGATTATCCAGGCAATACGCAAAGAGGTAGGAAACGATTTTCACCTCCAGGCAAAAATCAGTGCAGTGGAATACAACAATGCTGTGATTCCTTGGGACAAGCCTGGAAATACCCTGGAAGACTCTATCCAAATCTGCAAGTGGGTGGAGGAAGCTGGAGCAGATGCCCTTCATGTACCAAATCCGCTTGACTGAGACTCTATTCAAAAAAATCAAAGTCCTTGCCTAGAGAGGATTTGATGATTTGTGTAACTACACTATGATAACCGGATTTGGTATCAATGGGTATTGCCTAGTTCCGTTGGTGTAACTTTTCTGTGTTGAGAGTCTTAACCCAAACTCATATTTATTGATAAATAATCCAATCACTCTGCGGCTCTATTCGTTTATCTCCATTCATCTGCTGCCGAAACTTAGATGTTTCTAGGTAAATATATTTTCTGGCTCTACTTTGGTTACCTAAAGGTCGGTGCTCGGCAATGCAATGCCACGGATTATAGGAGAGATTGCGAGCAAATGCGAGTTGAACTGGTGAATCGAATTCTTGAGCAGGAATACGCAATGTTGCCACTTTGATGTAAGGAGACAGAGTTTCAGACCAGACCACTGAAGCATTTTCAATGGGCATCCGGTGAGGATCTGTTTGAAATTGCACCATGAAATCAAAACAGACCTCTCGTTCGTCCAATACCTTGACCATCGCTTCTCGGAGATAGTCATAGGACGGATTTTTAGGGATAGGGGTTTTCTCGTCAGTGCTGGGTTTAATGGAATATTGGACTGCTTTTCTTTCCCCATAGAGGTAAGGGACACAACTGAAATACCTCACTTCTAAAGGACTGGTATGGGCTTTGGCATAGAGCCCCTGCATGATTGCATCTAACAGATGAGAGTCAAAAGGATTCAGAAAATACCAGGCGGGGGTGTCGTTAAAAACCTGTCGTTGTAACTTGAGATTTTCAATAATATTGGGGGTGGTAAAGGTAGGAGAACTGATACCTGTGAAGTCTTGGGTCATCTTTTCATCATCAATAAGTTTTTCACCTTCTACATCCATCAGTTTGATGCCAATGCTAAGAATGCCATTGTTGTATAAATCATGGGTTTCTAAAGGCCCAGGACCTGAAAACCGCACCCAAGCAGCATAGGTTTTGGTTTCTCGAAAGATTCCTACTCTTAACTCATCAGCTAAATCGGTAAGAACTTCAAAGGTTGCTTTAACAACTCCATAAGTTTTGGTATTGCCAGCTCGCTCAGCAACTTTTCCAGTGTAGTTTTTTTTCAAAAACTCAGTCATTTGCTGAGCAATATCTCGGGTAATTTTTTCTTCATCCGGCAGGAGTTTTTCTTGAGCAATAGCCAGATGATCGTTTTTCCTACTTAGATTGATGATAAATTGGGTAACTGCTTGAATTCTTTTTTGAAACAAGCGGTCGAAGCTATCTCGAATAGCCGGATTCAATCGACGTGTGAAGTTAATTAATTTCACGGAAAGGGCGTTAACTATTTTTGGTATGCTCATGGCTCTCATCCTTCACAAAATCTGATTTTATGAATTAAGTTCTATTGCTTGGTCATTTTGAGCATTTACTCTGAAATCGATGCCAGATACCGGATAGCTTTGATGCCAGGTAAGAAAAAGTAAGCGCCTCCCCGAACGACTACAAATTGCGGTAAATTTTTAATCCGTTTTCTAATCGGTTTTCCTGGAATTGTGAAAATATCGGTATTTCCCATTTTTCCAGGGTGGCGATCGCCCACCAAAGGGTCTGTCTCCTCATAGAGACCGTTAAATTTTGGATTGTTGACCCAAGTATGCTGTACAAACTCAAACTGCCGATTGATATTGGCATTAATACAGATGAAATGGATGCCTCGCTCCCCTGGGTTGGGGTTATTGAGGATGGCTTCTGGATCAAACGATGGACTGATCGGTTCTCCATAGGTTCGACCCCGGCGGAGCAGCCGATGGGTTTTGTTGATGGCTATAGATCTCTCAGTGCCTGGAGCCGGGTCTAAGGAGTCTCGGGGGTTGGAGCGGCGGATATGGGCACCAAAGGGACACCGAAAACCCTGAGGATCTACATGGTGGTAAGCAAAATCATTCTTATCGATAACGTTCGGGTCATCTCGATCTGGGGACTGCACCAGGGAGGTACCGCTAGGCCAGCGACCAACCATTTTAGCGGCGAGTTTGAGACGCTCCTCAGGGTTACTGGAGCCGTCATGATTTTGGGTGACTTCCTCTAGAAAGCGCCAAAATTCCTCAACTTTTTGGCTCAGATGTCGGAAGACCAGGTAACTACCATTGCGACCCAGATCATGGAAGCCAAATTCACCAGACGGCAGAATATTGTGAGGATCGAGATCAGGTTTTACCCTGGGACTTTCTGTTAGCAAATTGTATTCATTGGTATAGCCTAGGATAAATTCTCCCGCTTTGATAGTATTATCGGGTGACCCGACCCGGTTAAGACCTTCAATAATAGGTTGACTAATCCCATCTTGAAAACCAAAGTGTTCTCGAAATCTCCCTGCTTCGTCTTTGAGGGTTAAAGTATCCAATTTCAGAATAAACTCAACCCCACCTTTGGGCAACTGATCGACCAGTGTGGTACAAAATTCATCCAATTGCTCATCATCAGTGGCATATAGGAGCAGGAGGATGTGCACTCTCGTCTGCTGCGGATTCGTTCCCCCCCAAACCCATAATTTCGGATCATTTTCACTGTCCTCATGATCGCCAAGAATACGACTGCGATTAGCTTCAGTCATGCCTTCCTTAAACTCTGTGGGGAAAGTGCTGAGGGTGCTTTGATGCAAACCTAAAGTGGTTAATCCTTCGTAAGTAAAGGCAATATTTAGGCAGAGATCGGAGGGGGGATCCTGGCTGGTTTGCACTCGATCTACCAAATTGCTCAGCCACTGTCTAGCTAGAGGGGCGTCCTGGATGTGTAGTAGGACATAGGCAGCAGCTTTGAGATTACCGCAGCCACTGGCGATAATGCTTTGAATATCCTGAACTTCAAGGTGAGACATAGGGCTTCCTGGAGTAGTCGTTAATAGGACATAGCAGCTAGAAAAGAGGGGCAATTTAACTCAGAACCGAGACAGCCATGCTTGCTGTTGAGCAGTGTCTAAAGGTTGGAACAGTCCAGCTCGAATCTGGGCATTGTTGCTGATGTTGACCGCTGAAAGATTGGGATAGGCCGCATACCAAACCTGGCTGCGAATCTGATACTTGCGAAGGACAGCTTTATAAATTTGTTCATCTCTAGCACCACCCTTTACCAGCCAACTGGTTTTGGGATAATCCACCCCGTGACCAAAGATTATGTTTAATCCCCAGGCTAATTTGTTGATGAAGTCATTCATATAGTCTTCTAAGTTGAAATCGTAGTTGCTCATAAACAGCACCCGTCGGCCTTGATCAATCACCACCCAGCGGGCGAAGTGAATGGTGTCTACCCCATATAGATTGAGCAGAGGAACCGTTCCCAAATCACCGTTGTTAAAGACGTGACGAGTGGCAAAATTAGCCAGCCAAAGAATGACCCTCAGGGTGATGTAGCGGAACCAACCCGGTTTGACAAAACCCACCACACTGAATTGATTTTGACTAAAAAAGTCTTCATCTTGGGCAAGGTGAAGGCGATGAAACTGACTTAGTCTAAATTTTGGATCCTGCCTAGGATGAGGAGCTGTTTCCTCTTTCCAGCGCAAAATTGCAACGAATAGGGGGGAGATTGGCAAGAAGGCCAATCCTAGCAGCAGGATTAAGAACAAGCCAACGATCAGATGCAGCTTGTCTCGAATCTGCCACCCTAGATCGGGGGGTACTGCCGGAGTCAGAGCCCAGGAGAGGGAGGGATCTTGCTTCACAAAGTTCTGAATGGCCCGACGAACCGTATCCACATCGGAACCGTCAGCTCCTTGCTGGTGCTGGTAGCGATCTAGAAAGAGCTCGATCTTGTCGTGCAAGTCGGCTTCCTGGCGAACCTGTTGTACTGTGCGACCTATGGTGTTCACATAGAAGGTCTGAGTATTGACCCGGTGTTTCTGCAGGTAGGCGATCCGGCTGCTGACAGTGAGCCGCTGGGGGGAGGGATAGCCTTCGCAGTGGCTAAAAATTCGATCCAACCCATAACCACCCTCCTCCGCTAGTGAGCGCAGATACTCCTTCAGAGGAGCATCAAGGCAATTTGAGAAGGCCAGACTGGGCGGAATTGTGATGCCTAGTAGGGGATCTTTAACCGCCTCCAGGATGACAAACCTGGCGAAATGAACCTGCGGAAACTGAGCAAAGGGAATCAGGTCGTTATGCCCGACGTTTTGCTGGATGGACTGGAGCACTTCCCTCAGGCAGTCCATCTGGTCAGCCTTAATTGGAGCGATTACGGTGAGGGTTTCTTGGTAGGTCATACACCTGTACCGATAGGGGTATCTCTTCTCTAGTCAGGTTATTGGCCAGCCTAGAGACCATTTGGGCGATTAAAATTCCAGGGAGAAACACAACACCCGGGTTGTGTCCCAGTAAGCTTGACCCAGATAAAGACCAGGAGAAACTTCCCGAATTTCATCGCGAATTTTTTGGGCCACAAACGATGTTTTGGAATAGTCCAAAATCGTGGCTTCTCCCTGGGTGAACCAGCTCTCGCCGGGATCAACTTTGGCTTTGATCATCTGGATGCTAAATAGGCTGACACGATTGAGTAAGAAGCCCTGATCTCGATAAAATACCTTCCCCTGCCAGGCTAATAACTTGACTAAGCCAGAGCAGAGATTGCCTGTAGGCAGGCTTGTCAAAGATAAGACAGTGCCTTTCCCTTCTCCATCGGGGATGTCACCCATGGGACTGCGCTGATACAGCTGATCCAACTCGGTCGGAGATAATTTCTGAAGGTCTGCTGTCGTCATGGTCATCTCTAGAATCTTCCTTATTGGTGATTGAATGGGTTAGACAGGTATCGGTTTGTCGGTTTCAGAAACGGGGTGGGCTAAAGAAGCGAGTTTCTCTGAGAATTGCTATATCCTTGGTTGGAGTTCTGTGGTATCTCACCCCTAACTTTTAATTTAATACATTCATCCTGTTTATGGGGTGGTGTTGTTTTTCTGTGTTTAAAAACTTAATCAGAACGGCAACCCATGACTGACAATTTAAAAGCGAATGAATTTTGTCAATACGTCTACGGAGAAGTCGAACCGGTGTAGTGGGGAAAGCGAATGGTGGATTAATAATGCGAGTTAATACCGAGATTATGAACCGAATCCTAGCCAAAGAAAGCTGCTGCTCAAGGGATTGATAAACAGCACCCTGCCTTGCTAGTCCAAAACCTAAGCCCGGTGGCACACCACCAAGAAGCTCGAAATTCCCAAAGGTTTATTTTTAGAGTTTTTACCCCCTTACTCTCCTGAGTTACAGCCAGCAGAGCGGTTATGGCCTCTTCTAGATCAGGCGCTCATCAATCGGGTATTTGAGACGATAGAAGCATTGGAAGAAGCAATTTTCCAGCGTTGTCGTCAACTCATCAAGCAACCTCAAATACTTAGGAGGTTGACTCAATTCCATTGGTGGCCGTCATTGACAACTTGCATTGTCTAATTAAACGGATTCCATATTATTATAAATAACTTGGGTACAGCTCAGATTTTCGGCTCTCCTAGACTGATGATATTAAATTAGTAGTTTAATAGTAGTTTAAATGAAGCTTAACCCCTTAAATAGCAAGGGATTCAATAAACTAAAAATACATTGTCTTGATGCAATAGCGAGTGGTTTGAATTTACCGTAAGATAGTGGAGCCTTATTAAAAAATATTTAACCCTTTTCTGCATAACCTGCTAACTATAAAGGCTCCACTATCTAAGGTTTTGTCTCCGGGGGAAACCCCCAAGACCGC
>NZ_JAAHHU010001500.1:0-1213 GCF_010672095.1 Moorena sp. SIO3I6
CAACCTTGGCCTTTGGCCACGCTACGCGAACAACCTTGGCCTTTGGCCACGCTACGCGAACAACCTTGGCCTTTGGCCACGCTACGCGAACAACCTTGGCCTTTGGCCACGCTACGCGAACAACCTTCAACCCAATAACCTTCAACCTTCAAGCCGATATCCCCGTGGTGTAATCATCCAATCCTGATGAACATCAGTGGTTTGATTACCAATCAGCACCATAGTCAGCATATCAATGGGTATTTCCAGCATTTTGTCAAGCGTTGTGAGAGTGATTTTTTCATCCTCTCGATAGGCGGAAACCACAATGGCTACAGGAGTATCAGGTTTCCGATGCTTGAGAAAAATCCGTTGTGCGATCGCAATCTGTTCAGTACGATTACGCGATCGCGGATTGTACAACGCAGTCACAAAATCTGCTGCGGCTGAGGCTTCTAGACGCTTTTCGATTACCTCCCAAGGGGTCAATAGATCACTCAAACTAATGGCACAAAAATCATGCATCAGGGGTGCTCCCACACGAGAGGCAGCAGCTTGTAACGCTGTAATACCAGGAAATACTTGCACCTGGGGTGTATTACCATCCCAGCCCCTAGAGCGCAATTGTTCTAGGACTAACCCTGCCATACCATAGATACCGCAGTCACCAGAAGAAACTACTGCTACCGTTAATCCCCACTCAGCCAGTTCAATGGCACGTTTTGCTCGTTGGGTTTCTTGGGTAATCGGTAATGCTTCGATAATTTGTCCTGGACGTCGCAAGGTTGCAATTAAATTGATATAGAGGGAGTAACCAATCACAGCATCAGCGCTGGATATAGCCGTTTTAGCTGCTGGGGTTATTTGCTCAAGATTTCCCGGACCGATACCCACTAGCAACAGTTTCCCCAAACGTCCAGTATATTCTACCGGGGATTGAGCAATTGCTACAGTTACTGCTCCTACTTGATTCGCTGATTTAACTATTTGTTTGGGAACTAATAAGGGTTGTTCGCGTTCGCGCAGCGTCGGCTTTGCCGAAAGCGTGCTAACCTTCAACGTGCTAACCTTCAACGTGCTAACCTTCAACGTGCTAACCTCCAACGTGCTAACCTTTAACTCTCTAGCGCCACAGAGAGCTGCTGCTTCGGCAACGCTGGGAGTACCAACTTCTGCCGCCACCACATCCGATGGGTTGGGTACAGTTACGGAACGGAGTACCTCAGCTGGGAAA
>NZ_JAAHHU010001501.1:0-1211 GCF_010672095.1 Moorena sp. SIO3I6
CGGGAGCACACCTGGCTGATGGGATCTTAAAACTAAGCCGAATTGGGTCAATACCTGTCGTAATGCATCGGTCATTACCCATTGGCTTTACCCTTAAGCAATGCACTATTGTCAAAAAGGCCGATGGCTGGTATTGCTGTATCTCAATGAAAGATGATACAGTTCCCGAACTTTTGCCTATTGGCTCTGTCAAGTCTGCCGTCGGAATTGATGTTGGGCTAGAAAAGTTTTTGACTACTTCCGATGGCGAGGCGGTACCTATCCCGCAGTTTTACAGAAAAGCTCAGGATAAGCTGGCTCAAGCTCAAAAAGCAATGTCGCGCCGTCTCAAGGGCTCTAATAACTGGAAAAAAGCCAAGCACAAAGTCGCCTTAATGCACCTTTATCTGACTCGTTGTCGGAAAGAGTTTCATTATCAGGTTGCTCATTGGTTGTGCGGTAAGTACGACCTAATTTCTCACGAAAATTTAAACATCAAAGGGCTGGCTCGAACTAGGGCACGCAAAGTCAATAAATGATGCAGCTTGGGGAGCTTTTTTGGAGATATTACAAGCAGTGGCGGTCAAACGCGGTTTGTTAGTCCAGGAAGTCAACCCACGAGGTACAAGCATTGAGTGTTTTAATTGCGGTTCCAGGGTCGAGAAAAGTTTAAGCGATCGCGTTCATTGTTGTTCGAGCTGTAATATCAAAATCGATCGTGATTGGAACAGTGGTATCAACATTTTGAATCGTGGATTATTGGCGGTTGGACTGCCGCTCAATGGCTGCGGTAAATCAATACAGGATATTGAGGAACAGCAAGTCTCATTTGTGAATTTGAGAAGCCCACATCATAATCTTTGATTTGATGTGGGAGTAGTCACTGCCGTGAATTGGGACATCCCTTTGCCGCAATTCTTTGACCATGGCATAAATCGCATCTGACTTTTCCCCTAGTCCTTCTCCAGCGTAGTCGTTATAAAACAAGGGAACTGTGGGGTCAGCTTCATGAGCCCAGCGAAATGCCAACTCAACGTATTCTGGTCCAATGCCGAGCGACCAAATTGTATCTCGTTTCCTTTGTCCTGCTGAGTTTTGGTCTGCCACCGCTTCATTGACCACATCCCAAGCTGCTAATTGTCCCCGATAGTGACCAACAACAGTATGAATATGTTGTCGCAGGATATGGATTAACTCTTCCGGTGTCCATTGTCCGTGGGTTAGCCACCAAG
>NZ_JAAHHU010001502.1:0-1211 GCF_010672095.1 Moorena sp. SIO3I6
AGAAACTGGGGGGTGTCATGATATTAGTACGCGATCGCTTGAGTATCAGTTGACCTTTTATCACAACCATTTCTTGATGGGGATGAAAAATCTTACCCTTAGTGAACAGCTACGGCTCTTTGGTCGTCTATTTGATTGCCACGTCTTAGGGAATCCTCCTTGTAATAAAAGTGGTTCCCCGATTAAAATTATTAGCCGCGCTGGTTTCTACATGTTGGGATTTTTCAAAGCACTTGGTACACGCATCAAATCTATCTGGGATGATGGTCAAATTTATAGTCGGCTAGACCGTTATAAGGTTGAAGGTTAGTTGGTTGAAGGTTACAAGTTTGTTCGCGTAGCGTGGCCTTTTGGCCAAGGTGACAAGGTTGTTCGCGTAGCGTGGCCTTTTGGCCAAGGTGACAAGGTTGTTCACGTAGCGTGGCCTTTTGGCCAAGGTGACAAGGTTGTTCGCGTAGCGTGGCCTTTTGGCCAAGGTTACAAGGTTGAAGCTTGTTCGCGTAGCGTGGCCTTTTGGCCAAGGTTACAAGGTTGAAGCCAGTTTTTAAAACTTAAAACTACGATTAAGTAAACCTAATAAGCTCTTGCATCTTTAATTAAAAGCTTTAAAATTTATGATTAATAATTCAGGAGCTTAAAGTCATAATAAGTCAAATTTAATGGTGTTGTGATAACCGGTAGTGGTACACAAGTAGTGATTTTAGCACCCGAAACCTTGATCAGACCGTAGCCAAATCACTACATCTTTACCACTACCGCTGATTGATACTATGGGAACGCCAAGAGCGAACAACCTGCAACCTGCAACCTCCAATCTCAAACCTCAAACCTCCAACCTCCAACCTCCAACCTTAAACCTCCAACCTTGGCCAAAAGGCCACGCTACGCGAACAACCAGCAACCTTGGCCTTTGGCCACGCTACGCGAACAACCTTGGCCAAAAGGCCACGCTACGCGAACAACCTTTAACCTGCCACCGTTAACTGTCAAAAAATTACCCATGAAAATACTAGTTGCTAGCCACTCCTATATTGTTGACCTTAACTGCGAGAAGTTACGAACACTCGCTCAGTTAGAACCTAATATTGAGGTAACTGTGGTGGTTCCCCGGCGCTGGCGTCCTGGTGGTGTCCAAAATCGCATCATTGAAACCCAACCCCGTGAGGAAGGTTCATTTCGGGTGGTACCAGTGTCTAACTTTAGTGAAAATA
>NZ_JAAHHU010001503.1:0-1207 GCF_010672095.1 Moorena sp. SIO3I6
TTAATTAAACCTGACCAGTCTTACCCAGTGTGGTCGCCTTATGATGCGGTTGAGGCAGCGGATACAATGTTAAAAGTGCTACAGGCTGTCAAAGCTCAAGATCATGGGTAATCCTGAACGATATCCATTTGTTTCCAGTGATACAGCCTTAGGCGAAGCTAGTTTTCGCCCGTATTTGCCTTTTACCTTAGTTTATCAACAGGGTACATCAGGTTAAGTAAATTCAAGCCTTAATAGATAAGGAGAAAGAAAAAATGAAACTGTGGAGTGATAACTTTACCAATGGTGATAAGATTCCTAAAGAGTTTGGTTTTGGTAAATATCACCCACAAAAACACATGGTATTTTAAGATAACAAAAATCCCCATTTAGGTTGGAGTGATTTACCACCAGGAACCCGTTCTCTAGTCTTAATTTGCCATGACTCTGATGTGCCAAGTGTATTTGATGATGCTGAGCAAGAGGGTAAAATTGTCTCAGCTAGCCTACCCCGTATAGATAGTTATCATTGGGTCTTGGTAGATTTATCACCGGATATTCAATCGATTGCTGCTGGTGAGTTCAGTGATGGCGTAATTCCTGGGGGCAAAAATGGCCCTGAAGCCCCGTTAGGTACTCGCCAGGGAATCAATGATTATGGCGAAGGGTATGTTGGCGATCCTGAAATGGCAGGATCTTATCGGGGCGATGCGTAAAACCCCCGCGTTTTAACCGGGGGATATAAGCGAGTTTGACGAATTTATTCGGCTGTCAAGCTAGTATTATGCTAGAATAATTAGTATAACTCTATAGATAGTGAGTCTAACTTTGATAGTCTACGAGTTCAAAGCAAAAGGTAAAGACAGTCAGTACAAGGCAATTGATGAGGCAATACGCACCTATAAGTTCATCCGTAATTCTTGTCTAAGATATTGGATGGACAATAAAGGTGTGGGCAAATATGACCTCAATAAATATTGTCGGGTACTGGCCAAAGAATTCCCCTTTGCAAACCAGCTCAACTCTCAAGCTAGGCAGTCTGCGGCTGAATGTACTTGGAGCGCAATTAGTCGATTTTACGAGAACTGTAAAAGAAAGATACCCGGAAAGAAAGGCTTTCCCAGGTTCAAGAAACACCCTCGTTCAGTTGAATACAAAAAAACGGGATGGAAGCTTTCAGAGAACCGAAAGGCTATCACTTTCACCGATCAAAACAAGATCGGAAAAT
>NZ_JAAHHU010001504.1:0-1207 GCF_010672095.1 Moorena sp. SIO3I6
GGCGAATCGTGCTGTAGGAAGGAATCCTACCCTTCGGGGGCTTGAATAGCGGGGGGCAATTCGTCTCGATAGCTGTTGAGCCAGTCCCCAATGGCTAGAAAACCTCGGTTTCCAGCTGCAATGGCCTTGGTAAACAGGGCTAAACACAGAGCTACGCATAGGCCGTTTCCCAGAAACCTTGCGTACATCACCGGATGTTGGCAAAGGCTTCTAGAATCTCGATGCCCTGAGGGGGTGACTCCTCTGGGGCGAGCCTAGGAACAACAGACAGCAGGGGCAGATTGGGCAGACAAACGCATGGTCACTCATGAAACTCTCAGCTAACTTGTAAGCCTAGCATTTATTAGCTTTCATGAGAATGAAATAGCCCTGGGGGTTAACTTTGCCAGAATTTCAAAAGCAAAAGCACTGGCATGCCGTGCAGCTATTTCTTTGGAGCCATTAGCATCTGCTTCACTCTTGCTATCGATTAAATCAGAAATACCACGAATAATCACTGCTGATACCTGCTGATTAGCATGAGTGGCTTTAAGCAAACCCCTTCCTTCCATTTCCACTGCTAGTGCATCACCATAGTTCTTTCGCAGAAACTCAAAAGTACTGGATTTCTTTGAATCAACTACTTTTTCCCCAGCTGCAATTGGTGCAACGAACACACTAGGGGATGAACTAGAATCAACAGATTTCAGTCTTTCTAACCAGCTTCGTCTCTTTGCTTCGGCTCTAGCTCGTTGAATCAGATTATAAGATGATTGTCCCACATCAGGTCTAGGTTCAAATTCTAGTTTGGTTTTGCCCGATTCATAACCATATACTTTGGTAGCAGCTACCACATCACCTAGTTTGACATCTTTAATTCCTCCAGCCACTCCCACAAACATAACAACATCAGGCTGGAAGTGAGCGATCGCTCTTTCTGCTTCCATTGCTGCTCCGGTATTTCCTGGACCAATCTCAACAATTCCTACTTCCCAGAACTTACCATTAGCTGAAAACTTTCCTATTTCATAAATTGTCCCTTGTGGATGTATCTCCTCTTTAAGATTACTCAAATGAGCGCTAACGGCGATATATTCAGCAGGAATAGCAGTTAATATAACTGCTCGGTTTATATATGTTTGCCTCTGGGTCTGATTCTCTTCAGTTATAGTCGAATTATTATCAATAGGTATTTTGTCTTTAGCTACCATAGGTCTTTGTCGTTTGA
>NZ_JAAHHU010001505.1:0-1207 GCF_010672095.1 Moorena sp. SIO3I6
TGACTACCCCAGAAGGTGACGTTTCCGATACTTTTTAGCTACCAAAATCTACCAAGGCAGACTTTAGCCCACTAATGCAAGCTGCTCTCGCAGCCAGGGGGTATCTCCCAAGGCTCTGAGGAATATCCCCCGAGCGCCGTTGATATCTCTGTCCATGACGAGTCCATCAACTTTTGATTTAATAGTTTTGCTTCCGCCTATATTTATCAGCTCGCCTGTCCAGCTAACAGTTTTGCTGGTGTAAGCTTCGCAAACATCTAGCACTACTTTCCCCGTCTCTTGAGCTTTGTGCTTTAGAAATTCTTTGAAACGATAATGAGCGAAGGTAAGCATATTACGAACGGTTTTAGATCTAATCTTTCTGTTCCTTTTTTTTGACATTTGAGACGTCTCAAATGTAGGAAGAAGAATTACATCGAAGTTGTCAACTAAGAATCTAGCTGTCTTGTGGTGAAGCTCATTGATTAAGTTTTGAACTTTTATAACCATTCGTCTGGCGGCTTTCTTCATCCGGCGCTTTTGCCCACCATTGGCTTTACTGATCTTAGACAGTAAATTATCCAGGTGTTGGCAGAGTCGCTGGATCCTTGAAAAGTCTCCATGCCCAATCTTCCCTACAGATGTTTCGCTGAAGAAAGTGATGAAAGTTCTGACCCCAGGGTCTAAAGCAACTACTCTACCTTGGTTTTCGGTATGTGATACAGCTACTTTGTGGGGAACTACTAAATAATGATTCCCGTTATTACTGGTTAGTCTACAATCGCACACTTCTGAAGGCAAAATCTCGGAGTATGTTATTTTCCCTAGTTTGGTATGATATACCCCTACTGCTGAAACTGCTAATTTTGGGATATAGCAAGACTGAATAGGGTTCTTTCGAGACCTAAACCTTACTCGGTTAATTTCTGCCGTTTTATTGTACTTTTTCTTTGCCTCCCTGACAGCGGTGCAAGCGTCCTTTATCGCTATCGATTTAATTTGATAAGGCACTTCCTTGCACCACTCGGGTAGGTCGTTTAATATGCCAGTCTTGATAGCCTTCCAGTTGGCTTTAACCTCGCCATCCTGAAGTATTTTGACTGTTTTATTGAAAACGTAACGGGACACTCCGAACCACTTACGGATTAGCGTACGCTGCTCAGGGTTTAGGAACAGACGAATCTTCTTTGATTTTTTGACCGTATTTCCTAAGTCCGTGGACTCGGCA
>NZ_JAAHHU010001506.1:0-1205 GCF_010672095.1 Moorena sp. SIO3I6
TAGAAAATCGAACCACTGAAAGTCCCCGGTATAACCCATGGATGCAGGTAGATTTTGAACCTCCCCACCCGTCGCAGGGATGGGGATTCCCCGGCACAACAACTTATGTTGCTGTTAACTCCAAGGGCGTGACTTTCCCCCGCACCGGAGGTAGCTGAGTTTAAAGTTACCGTAAGAACAAGGCAGCCTTTATAGTTAAAGGGTTATGCGTAAAAGGTTAATGGTTGTTGTAATAAGGCTGCCTTGTTCTAAGGTTTCGTCTCTAGGGGTCAATTCCCAGTTTTTTAAGACCCCTTAGTTTTATGTTTACTGCCCCGTTGACATCAGCATCATCGTAGTGTCCACATTCAGTACAAACGAATTTTTCTTTCTTCCTGTTGCTTTTACTGACGTGATGACATTTTGGACATCTCTGAGACGTATGCTTGGGATTTATTTTTACTACCGGGATGCCTGACTTTGCAGCCACGACTTCTACCTTTTTGACTAGTTCTCCCCAAGCTGCATTAGATATTGACTTATTTAGACCTCTTTTTGCCGATTGCCCATTACGTTCGCGAAGCGTCGGCTTTGCCGAATCGTAACCACCATTTTTATTGGGTTTAGGCTTACACCGAGATTTCATTGCTTTAATGTTGAGATCTTCAAACACCAAAGCATCTGTTCCGTCAACTAATTGATTGGCAATATCCCAGTGGCAAGCACTACGGTTGTTTGTGATCCGCTCATGAAGTGATGCGACTGCCTTATAAGACTTTCCTCTGTTGTTAGAGCCTTTTTTCTTCCGACTAGCAGCTTTATGTCTCAATTTCAGGCGTCGTTCTCTACGCTTAAAGGACTTACTTTTAGCTGGATTAACTATTGTTTTTCCATTGGATAGGCTGATTAGTTTGTTAATACCTAAGTCGCAACCTTTGACTTTTGTAGGTTCGATTTCGGTCTTGTCTTTCATGGGGACAGGCGGAACCGATTTGTCTTCGATCTGAAGGCTGACAAACCACCCACGAGCTTTTCTGCGAACAGTAACGGACTTTAGAACAAACCCATCAGGTATAGGACGAGAGTTGTAAAAGCCCATCCACCCGATACCTGGAAGATATATTTTGTTTTTATCAAGTTTTACTTGGCCAGGGGCATATTTGAAGCTCCTAAATCGCGACCTTCTTTTTGGTTTCGGGTAACCAGTTTCTCCTTTGAAAAATTTG
>NZ_JAAHHU010001507.1:0-1204 GCF_010672095.1 Moorena sp. SIO3I6
CCAAGATTTATGGGGAGATGAGGCCAATTGGAAGACTCGGCCCCGGTGGAGAATCGGTCCGCGAGGCGTAGGTGAGTTGACCCATCTCGGGGCAGCAGATGTCAGGCTAGGAGCGAGTCCGACCGGGGAAGATGAAGGATTCAACGCGATCGTTGTCCGTACCAAACGAGGACAAGAATTATTTGATAAAGCTATGGCTGATGGTGTGCTGACCACGATCCAGGATATTACATTTCGCGACCTGGATCGCTTCCAGCCTCATAAGGTGCGACAGAAAAATGCCGCGTGGGCTCGTTTTGTGGGTATGCATGCCGCTGGCTTGCCAGTGCCAAATACGGAGGGTTTGCGGCTGGAAGAACTGGCGCGGAAAAAGAGCTGGAAAGAACTTCTGGCAGAAGCACGTGGGGCTCGTGCTCGCGCTAAGACGGGTCGGCTAGGAGAACCCTCAGCAACAAGGGAGTAATTGGAGGCTCAAAGAATTAAACTTCCAGAGCTTACGCAATTCAGCCATCGAAACACTACCTGTAGAGTTCTTCCGTAAACTCTGACTTCGTTCTATTTTATCTGGAAAATGAGTTTAAAGCAGGGAAAAATACCATCGCCAATTAAAGCGGTACACCTATCTTCTAATCCCATAATTAGGCCGAGAATGCCAGGAATTATGGGACATCTGGGCATAAATATAAACGGACCTTCTCTAATTCGCGTTCCTGACTGGATTGAAAATCCCCTAGGACGCTATTATCTTTATTTTGCCCACCACTTAGGCAAATATATTCGCCTTGCCTATGCCGATCACCTAGCAGGGCCGTGGAATATCTACGAACCAGGAACCTTACACTTAGATAGAACAGCTTGCCAAGATCACATTGCCTCACCAGATGTTCATGTGGATGAGGAGGCAAAAGAGATTTGGATGTACTTTCATGGTTGCTATCAAAAGCGGCATCGTGACAATCAAATAACGATGTTGGCTAAATCTAAAGATGGTCTCAACTTTACAAGTTCGCCAGAGATACTTGGACCAAACTATTTTAGAGTTTTCCGATACAACGGGTTTTACTATGCTATTGCCAACAATTGGTATAACACAGTTATTAACAATCGTCCCGTTGCTGGGATTTTGCTCCGATCAAAAGACGGTGAGACAGCTTTTGAGTTGGGACTAGATTTCATTTCTAACCTGCGGCACGCTGCTGTATGA
>NZ_JAAHHU010001508.1:0-1203 GCF_010672095.1 Moorena sp. SIO3I6
TGGTGGTAGCTGCGACTAAAGACCAAAAGGGAGCACAAGGGATTGTCAGCTGTGGTCAGCCCTGGTTAGGTGATCACGTGGTAATTGTTGACCCGGAAACCTTAATAGAGTGCCCAGAAAATAAAGTCGGGGAAATTTGGGTATCTGGTAATGGTGTCGGCAAGGGCTATTGGAATCAACCAGAGGAAACAGAACGCACATTCGGTGCGTATATAAAAGACACCGGCACTGGACCATTTCTGCGCACCGGAGACTTAGGATTCCTACAAGATGGGGAACTCTTTATCACCGGTCGCCTCAAAGAATTGATGATCCTCTGGGGCAACAACCGCTATCCCCAGCATATTGAAGCAACGGTTGAGAAGAGTCATCCAGCCCTACGACCCAATGCTAGTGCAGCGTTTTCCGTAGATTTAGAAGGGGAAGAACGATTAGTTATTGCTCAAGAGATCAAGCGGAGTTACCTGAGACACTTAGTGGTTGATGAAGTAGTGGCAGCCATTCGTCAAGCAGTAGCCCAAGAGCATATTGCTGATGTTTATGGGATTGTGCTGCTGAAGACCGGAAGTATTCCCAAGACCTCTAGTGGTAAGATTAAACGTCGGGAATGTCGGCTGCGATTTCTTGATGGCACTTTAGAGGCAGTAGGTCAATGGCGACAGAGTCAACTTCAACAGCGTAGTATTACCGATCTGTTGAGTCAGTTGAATGTTGCTGGATCAGAATCCTAAGGTTGTTATTGGGTCAGCTATCAGCTATCAGCTATCAGCTATCAGCTATCAGCTATCAGCTATCAGCTTATGGGTTACTTCACAGTGCTTTTGGTCTGTGCCAGCCTACTGTTAGCGTAGCGTGCGCGTAGCGTAATCGGTGATGCGCGAATAAGCTATGCAGTGGCCTGACAGAGGTTTCCACGGACTGCTGACTACTGACTGCTGAATGCTTAGGTTATTGGGATTATTAAATGTGTTAAAGATTACTAATTCCCAGAAAAGACGAATTAAAGTAGGGTGGGCAAAGTAATATAATCATTAATACTCAAAACAATCAAACTGTGTCTTGATGCAAAGCGCGAGTGGGGGAAACCACGGCAGTCGCTCATGGGGGGAACCCCCAAGACCGCGCTGCCTTCCCAAGACCGCGCTGCATCGCTTTTTGCCCACCCTACAAGCTGTTCGCGTAGCGTGCGCGTAGCGCTTAAAC
>NZ_JAAHHU010001509.1:0-1203 GCF_010672095.1 Moorena sp. SIO3I6
TTAATAATCCTACAGGAGGAGTTGCCACTAAAGGACAACTCAAAGCTTTTGTTGACTATGCCAGAAGTCACAAGTCTGTGATTATTTTTTATGCTGTTTTGAGTGCTTTTATTACCGACCCTAACATTCCTAAAAGTATTTATGAAATAGAA
Organism: Moorena sp. SIO3I6; assembly: GCF_010672095.1. Classification (NCBI taxonomy): domain Bacteria; kingdom Bacillati; phylum Cyanobacteriota; class Cyanophyceae; order Coleofasciculales; family Coleofasciculaceae; genus Moorena; species Moorena sp. SIO3I6. The sequence goes on from NZ_JAAHHU010001509.1 coordinate 153, forward strand.
GGTGCAACTGAATGTGCCATCGAAGTTGGTAGTTTTTCCAAAACGGCTGGATTCTCTGGATTAAGATTAGGTTGGTCTGTGCTTCCGGTTGCCCTAACCCTTGAAAGCACTGTGCCAGGAGAGTTGAATGAAATGTTTAGAATTGGTCAATCTATCCGGTTTTGGGGTGCTTCTAATATAGCACAACAAGGGGGCATTGCGGCTTTGTCCGAGCAGTGCCAACAAGAATGCCAAGAAATTGTTAACTATTACCTGGAAAATGCCAGAATCCTCAAGGAAGGTTTAGAAGCTTTTGGACTGACTTGTTTTGGTGGCACTAATAATCCCTATATATGGGTCAAAGGAGCGGAGGGAATGACGTCTTGGGACGTCTTTAACCAACTGTTGTTTAAAGCAGGGATTGTTGGGGTACCTGGTAGCTTATTTGGTCCGAGTGGTGAAGGTTTCTTACGTCTAAGTACTTTATGTAGCCGAGAAAATATAGAAAAGGCCATAGACTTCGCGGCAGTTGTCGGGAACAGAGAATAGCGATGCAGCGCCTTAATCAGGGAGTTTCCCCCCTCTCCCCACACTCTTCTCCCGACTCCCGACTCTCTATTGCACCCGATTCCACATCCGTTGAATTTCCCCAATCACCTCAGAATTTGGTGGTGCTAAGCTTTTTAAATTAGGGTCAGTTTTTGCACCGGGAATACCTTTTGTCCAAGGACTGCCGGACACAGATTGCAAATTAATACCCCCAATCACAGGACGAAAACCGTATTGCACAAAGGTTTTTTGTTGTTCTGGAGCAGTTAGGAATTGGAGGAATTTCCGTGCTGCTTTTACCTGTTGCGAGTTCACATCTCTGCGGACAATGGCTGCGGTGGAAACCGTTTCAATGGTGGGATTAAAATAATAAATCTGATAGGGCTTGCTTTGAGTCTGGGCTGCTTGTTCCCAACGGTAGAGGGCAATGCTTTCATATACAGTAGCAACATCTGCATCATTGGGGCCACGGGCAATAAACTCTTGCAATAGAGTGTCCGTTGAGCGTGGCGGTTGATAGACA